>DASRIR010000051.1:0-27500 GCA_035649875.1 Burkholderiales bacterium
GTCGGCCACTCGGCTCACCGCCCCTTTCAGATGGAACATCGCCGCGTACGAGCGTGGCGACGAGCACGAGAACGCGTGCTCGACGAGCGCGTCGATGAGGTCGTCACTCAGCGCTGGGAGGTGGGTCGACTTCCAGTAGTAGTTCCAGCCGTGGACGACGGTCGAGTCGAGCGCGCTCTGGAATCCCGCGTACGGCGCGGGCCCGACCAGATCGAGCAGCGGAGCCCGGCATGCGCGCAGCGGGCCGAGGCACCGCTCACCATCCTCGATGGACCCGACGTAGCAGGCGCCGATCATCAGCACCGGGCGCCAGTGCAGATGCTCGGGGATCACCGGCAGCGGCGGCGCGGTGCCGAATCTCACGACCGTGCCGAGCTCGTCAGGAGCGTTGCCGACGAAGTCGCGGTAGAAGCGGAGGACCTCGCCTGCGTCGGTCGCGTCCCAGAGGATGGGCCCGGCCAGAACCGTGGGCCCGACGGCGTGGAGGCGGAACTCGAGCGAGGTGACCACGCCGAAGTTGCCGCCGCCGCCTCGCAGCGCCCAGAACAGGTCGGGGTGCTCGTCCTCGGACGCGCGCAGCAGCTCGCCGTCGGCCGTCACGACGTCGACGGCGAGGAGGTTGTCGACCGCAAGGCCGTGCTTGCGCATCAGCCAGCCGACGCCACCGCCGAGGGTGAGCCCGGCGACGCCGGTGTGGCTCACGATTCCGCCGGTGGTGGCGAGACCGTGCGCCTGCGTCTCGCGGTCGACGTCCCCCCACAGCGCACCACCCTGCACCCAGGCCCTGTGGTTGGCGGGATCGACCCGCACGGCCCGCATCGCCGAGAGGTCGATAACGATCCCGTCGTCGCAAACAGCGGTACCCGCCACGTTGTGGCCTCCGCCCCGGATGGCGATCTCCAGATCGTGGTCGCGGGCGAAACGCACGGCCGCGACCGCGTCGGCGGCCCCGATGCATCGGGCGATCAGGCGCGGGCGCCGGTCGATGGCACCGTTCCACACTGCACGGGCGATGTCGTAGTCGACGTGGTCAGCTCCGATCAGCCGCCCTCGAAACCCGTCGATCGCCATGACGGTTGGCTTCTTGCTCCCGCGGCCGACTTCCGTGGTAGTCGCTGTCGTCATCGTGTCCTCCTCTGTCGAGGGCCACATCGGACCACCGCGGACCGCGGCCGTCTAGGCAAGAATCTGGACTTCACAACCGAACGCGGGTGTAGAACACTGGCGTCGTGAGGACGTACGGCCAGTACTGCCCCATCGCGCGTGGCGCCGAGATCTTCGCCGAGCGCTGGACGCCGCTGATCATCCGCAACCTGCACCTTGGCTGCGGAAGCTTCAATGAGATCATGCAGGGCGCGCCCGGACTGTCCCATACCCTGCTCTCACAGCGGCTCAAGCAGCTCGAACGCCTCGGTGTCGTCAAGTCGGCACCCAAGCCCGAAGGGCGTGGGCACCACTACGAGCTCACGTCCGCGGGCCACGATCTCTTCACGGTCTGCCAGTCGCTCGGCGAGTGGGGTGCGCGTTGGCTCGAGATCGCCCCCGAGAACCTCGACCCCTTTGTGGCCCTGTGGTCGATGTGCAACGCGCTTCGCCGAGACCGGCTCCCGGATCGACGCGTCGTCATCCGCTTCGACTTCACCGGCCGCCCGCGCCGAGAGCGCTATTGGCTACTTATCGAGCGCGGAGACACCGAGATCTGCAAGACGTACCCCGGCCTCGACGAGGACCTCTACATCACGGCGGAGGCGGAAGCCTTCGTCAAATGGCACGCAGGCCAGCTCACCTGGTCCCAAGCCACGCGCGAGGACCGCATCCAACTCTTCGGCCCCTCGTCGCTCGTAAGAGCCTTCCCAACCTGGAACGCTCGCAGCATGTTCGCCCACATCACGCCAGGTCCCCGCACGGCCACGAGCCTTGCAGGCTGACATGCTGGACGCGGCCCACTGAGTGGGGCTGGAAGTTCGTCTTCCCTTCGCACAAGCTTTCCCCCGATCCGCGCACCGGAGTGATACGGCGCCACATGTGTACGAAAACTACGTGATCCGCGGGGTGGCGCGCGCGGCGCGCGAAGCGAGCATTACCAAGCATGTGACCTGCCACACGCTCCGGCACTCCTTCGCCACGCACCTGCTCGAGGCCGGCTACGACATTCGCACGGTGCAGGAGCTCCTCGGACATGCCGACGTCTCGACCACCATGGTCTACACCCATGTGCTGAGCAAGGGCGGCGCCGGTGTGACCAGCCCGCTCGACCAGCGCCTGACGCGCTAGATCATTCCTTCACCTGAAAACGCAGTCGCATCGCCATCGGACCCTGATGGTCCGGTACGAGAAGCAAGGGATACGGCTGAGCAAGGTGGATTGCGCGCTTGATGGCCGCGTCATAGCCGGGAAAGCCGCTGCTCTTCAGCGTCCTGAAGCCGGCTACCGCCCCCGTGTCCGACAACACGACCTCGACGGTCGCACTCGCGGAATCCGGGACATTCCGCGGCAGCACGAGGTTCTTTCTTACCTTGCTCCTGACCGCAACGGCGTATGCCGCCTGATTGGAGTACACGACCGGGTCCGTCGTTGGTGCCGGGGCAAGCTCGGAGGAGGGTATGGATACGACCTTCGACGGCAGGATGGCCTGCGTTTGCGTGGAAGAAGGAGGTTGAGGGGCTTGCGGTGGTGGTACCGGCTGCGGCGATTGCGCACATGAGCACAGGAGGAACGATGCAAGCAACGTGACTCGGCGCATACGTCTCGTCCTCAATGGCATACCCACAAGGGTACGGGTGAGACCACTAATCGCCTCGGCATTCCGTCACGACGGTGGAGTTCGCACATTGCCTTCCAGCCGGCGAACCGGATAGCGGCCGCCTGGAGCAGCCGCGGGGGGCTATTCGGCCTACAGCGGGATGGCGAGGAGGGTGTCGAAGCGCCGGCTGTCGCAGACCACCAAGCGCTCCTCGTACTTCATCTCGGGGAGCGCGATGCGGTCGAGGTAGCGGCCGCTCGCGAAGAGCATGGTGGCGCCGTCCTGCATGATGCGCACGACGAGGAAGTTCGAGGTGGATTGCACGACCCGGTCGTTCACGCGTTCCAGCAGGAAGGAAGACGCCATGTGCCGGTAGCGCTGCGGCTCGTAGATGTTGGCGTGGCGCAGGGACGCGATGCGGTCAAGCAGCATGGCGCGGCCCTCGGCGTAGAGCACGGGGAGGGGGAGGCCGCGCGCCTCGTTCTCGGCGGTGGCGATGCGGTAGCGCCCCTTCTCGGTGAAGAACTCGGGCCATTCCTCGAGCCGGTCGGCGTCGAGCGCGTGCGCGTAGCGGGCGTGAAGCTGCTCCACCGCGAGTTGCAGCGCGACGTCCATCAAACCTGCATGTATCGGCGCCAGGTCTGCCAGAGGCCGCGCACCGCGGTTTCCGTGATGCGCGAGTCGCCCGAGCCGATGGTGGAGCCGCCCATCTCGATCACCGAGGCGCGCTCGGGCGAGCCGGCGACGCCGCGCTGCACGAAGCCGGTGGCCGCGCCGTCCTCCATGGAGATGTAGCCCGCTGGGCCGACCAGGTTGGCCTGCAGCAGGCGCCGGCGCGTCATCGCCTCGTCGTCGTCGGCGAAGCCGAAAAGGGTCCAGTGGAGCTCGGTGCGGTCGATGCCCTTCGGCACGACCTGGCGCGCGGCGAGCGAGTTGCGGATCTGGTGCAGCACGAAGCCGGGGAAGAGGGACAGGATCTGGATCGACACGCGGTCGCCGAACTCGTCGACCTGGTCGAGCACTTCGGGGTCTTCCAGGGAGAATTTTTCCGTACCGGCGGAGCGCATGCCGTCCTTTTCATACGCGTCGCCCTTGTCCTCGATCATCTCGGTGTAGGTGCAGTGGTGCGCGCCGTCGGGCGAGACGAATATGCCGCCGCCCTGCGTCAGGCGGTTGATGCGAAAGCGCGTGAAGAAAAGGTGCAGGAGGCTCGCGTGGTACGTGTCCTTCACGTTGTCCATGTAGAGCTTCCAGTTGTTCGGCAGCACCTGGGTGTAGGCGCCGAGCAGCTTCAGGGGCTTCTTCAGGACGCGCTTCATCCGCGCCAGGACCTCGGTGCCGATGTAGGTTTCCAGTGCGGGCACCTTGGGGGACAGCGTGCCGAACACGAGGCCGTTGATTGAAGAGACCCTGAGCTTCTTCGGCGCCTGCGACTCGGGCTTGGCGTCGGCGGGCATGCCGCCCTTGCCGGCGATGCCGCGGCGGAAGGCGACGTTCGTCAGGTTGCCTTCGTGGTCGTAAGTCCAGTTGTGGTAGATGCAGCTGAAGCGCTCGGCGGTGCCGCGCGGCTGCATGCAGACCAGCGCGCCGCGGTGCGCGCAGCGGTTTTCCCATGCGTGCAGCGCGCCGCTCGCGTCGCGCGTGACCACGATGGGCATGTCGCCGACGAAGGTGGTGACGAAGCTCTTGGGCTCGGGCAGCTCGGCCTCGAGGCAGAGATAGTTCCAGGTGTCGCCGCGGAAAATCCGCGCCTGCTCCTCGCGGTAGATCGCTTCGTCCTGGTAGACCCAGTATGGAACGCGCGTGGCGCCTTCGGCGGGCCAGCTTCGCTCGAGCATCGGGTCATTATAATGAGCCGATGCGCGCGCTCCTGCTGCTGGGATTGCTGGTTTTCGGAACGGCCCAGGCGCAGGACTGGCCGACGAAGCCGGTGCGGATCATCGTGCCGTTCCCGCCCGGCGGCAGCGCGGACCTCCTGCCGCGCGCGGTCACCGAGAGCCTGCAGAAGCAGTGGGGCCAGCCGGTGATCGTCGACAACCGTCCCGGCGCCGCCGGCAACATCGGCGCGGCCGCGGTGTACGAGGCCCAGCCAGACGGCTACACGCTACTCTCGGCGCCGCCGCCGCCGCTCGTCATCAATCGCCTGCTCTATCCCAAGCTCTCCTACGACTCGACGCGGTTCGTGCCGATGACGGTGATCGCGGCGATCCCCAACGTGCTGCTGGTGCATCCCAACGTGACCGCGAGCTCGGTTGCGGAACTGGTGGCGCATGCGAAAAGCAATCCCGGCAAGCTCAACTACGCCTCGCAGGGCGGCGGCACCACCTCGCATCTCACCGCCGAGCTATTCAAGTCGATGGCCGGCGGAGGAGGCGGACCGCTAGCGATCGCCCACGTTCCATACAAGGGCACCGCGCCCGCGCTCGCGGACCTGCTCGGCGGACAGGTGGACCTGATGTTCGACAACCTCGGCGTCTCGCTGCCGCACGTGAAAGCCGGCAAGCTGCGCGCGCTCGCGGTGGCGAGCCCGCGGCGCTTCCGCTCGCTGCCCGACGTGCCCGCACTCGCCGAAACCCTGCCGGGCTTCGAGTCGGTGGCCTGGTTCGGCATCGTCGCGCCGCCGAAGACGCCCGCTGCGATCGCGCAGAAAGTCGCGCTGGGCGTCGAGGTGGCGCTACGCAATCCGGAGGTGCTCAAGCGCCTTAGCGAGCTCTCGGCCGACCCTCTCGGCCTGACGCCGGCCGAGACCGCGGCGTTCATGAAGCAGGAGACCGAGCGCTGGGGAGCGGTGATCAAGTCCGCCGGGGTGAAGCTGGAATAGAGGGAATTCGGGGACGGAGCCCTAACTCCGAAAGCTGCGCTAGCCGTGGAGTTAGGGCTCCGTCCCCGAATTCCTAAAGCCAAGGCATCAGCGAGGCGTGGATCACGTCGGCCACGCCCTGGCCGCCGACCGACTTGATCGCGAGATCCACGTCCTTCAGGCCGAAGCGGTGCGTCGTGACTCTCTCGAGCGGAAAGCGTTTCGAAGCCAACTGAGCGAGCGCGAGCTCGCAAGCCTTGTAGCTGTGGCCGCGCGCGCTCCTGATGGTGATCGCCTTCACCGTTACCCGCTCGAGCGGGAAGTTGGGGAATTCCTTGAGCTCGCCCTGCACGACGATGGTGCCCGCCTTGCGCTTGAGCGCCTCGACGCCCAGGAGGATTGGGATGGTGCCCGCGCCGGCCGTGCAATCGAGCACCACGTCGACGCCCTTGCCGCCGGTGATGTCCTTGATGCGGGCCAAGGGATCTTCTTTCTGAACATCGATCACGTGATCGGCGCCGAGTGCCTTCGCCACTTCCAGCCGCGCGCGATCCTTTGAAGTGCCGGTGACGATGATCAGCGACGCGCCGGCCTGCTTGCAGATCACGGTCTGCGACAGGCCCTGCTGCCCCGGTCCCTGGATGAGGACGCTGGAGTCGTAACCGACGCCGCCATCGAAGAGCGACCACTCGACGCCGTTCGCCATCGGGGTGACGAGGCCCGCGAGTTCGGCGCTCACGCCCTTGGGCACCTGGTGCACGACCGCGTTCCACGGCAGGTATACGTACTGCGCGAAGCCGCCCCATAGGTGTGGCGCGCGCTCGGCGGAGGTGTAGCCGTAGCGGATACCTTCGGGGTTGGTGCGCCAGTCGGTGTTCTCGCAGTGGCGGTACTGTCCCGCGTGGCACCACTCGCACTTGCCGCACATCACGTAGTGCTCGACGAACACCAGGTCGCCTTCCTTGAAGCCCTTGCGCCGCGTGAATTCGCGCCCGGCCTTGGCAATGACGCCGATGTTCTCGTGGCCCATGATCACCGGCGTGTTCGACGGCGGGGTCTTGTAGAGCTTGACGTCGGTGCCGCAGATGCCCGCGACCTCCATCTTCATCAGCGCGCTGTCGGCCGGGATCTCCGGCATCGGGAACTCGCGGAACTCGGTCTTGCTCGGCCCGGTGCGAACCGCGGCCAGGACTTTCTCGCTCATAATCGGCCGAGTTTAATGGACCGGGCAAACGCGGCGAGCCGACTGAAAACCTGGACGCGCGCTCGCTTCGGCGACGTCACCGTCCTCGTGACCGAGCTCGAAAGCGCGGTGCCAGGCTTCCCGCCGTTGCATACCGTGGTCGCGTTCTGGACCCCGGACCGAAGGCACTACCATTTCAAAGTTTTCAAGCCCCTAGAACAGGTTCTTGAGGAAGACGTGCCGCCCGCGTGGTACCGCGAGGCGCTGGCGGTGACGCCCGGCACAGCCTGCGGCTGCTGCTAGGGCGCCGCGCGCTAGGACGTCACAGCTTCAGCTTCATACCCTCGTGCGAGGCGCTGAAACCGAGACTCTCGTAGAAGCGCTTCGCATCCCCGCGTGACTTGTCGGTGGTGAGCTGCACCAGGTGGCAGCGGCGGCTGCGGCTGCGCTCGATGGCCCACTCGAAAAGGGCTTTGCCGACGCCCTTCGACCGCAGCTTGGCGTCCACTCTGACTGCTTCGATCAACGCGCGCCAGCCGCCCTGGTAGGTCAGGTAAGGGATGAACGTGAGCTGCAGCACGCCCACGACCTCATCCCCGATGCAGGCGACCACGAGCTCGTTGTTCGGATCCGCGTCGATCGCCTGGAACGCGCGCAGGTAGCTTTCGGGCAGCGGCGTCTCGAAGCGCTCGCGCTTCGCGCCGAGCGGATCGTCCGCGAGCAGCCGGACGATCGCCGGGACGTCCTCGCGCTTCGCCTTTCTGAAGGCAACCTTCATCAGACCGCGGCGCGGGCGCGCGGGCCGCTCGCGGCGATGAGCTGCAGAGCGGCAAAGGCCAGGTGCGCCGAGGTCAGGATCGCGCCGGCAGCCACCATGCCCGTGACGGTGAACAGCGGCCAGAACACGAGGTTCGACACGCCGAGCAGCGCCATTACGGCGGCGGCCGTCAGGTGCGCATAGCGGACCGGCGTCGCCTGCCAGAGCAGCACGCTCATGATGAAGGCGAGGCCGTGCGCTTCGACGAAGCCGACGGCGGCGTGCGGCGCGGCGGCCAGGACCTGCCCGGCGGGGCCGGTGCCGAAGACGATGCCGCGCAGGTCGAGCAGCAGGAAGGCGGCGATCGAAGCGATGCCGAGATAGAGCGCGTTGGCGCGCAGGATGAGCTTTCGATTCTGGGTAGTCATGCAGTCCTCATTTGAAAAGTGGATGAACGGGTGAGCCAGTGCTTGATGTCGTCCACATAGGTGAACACCACCGGCACGTAGAAGAGCGAGAGCAGGGTGGAGGTGATGAGCCCGCCGATGACGGCGATCGCCATCGGCGCGCGGAAGTCGGCGTCGGCGCCGATCTTGAGCGCGATCGGCAGCATGCCGGCGCCCATCGCGACCGTGGTCATGATGATCGGCTGCGCGCGCTTGCTGCACGCGTCGATCAGCGCTTGCGTGCGATCGACGCCTTTCTCGACCTCGACCAGCGCGTACTCGACCAGCAGGATCGAGTTCTTGGTGACGATGCCCATCAGCATCAGGATGCCGATGATCGCGGGTAGCGACAGCGCCTCGCCGGAGACGAGCAGCAGGCCGAGCGCGCCGCCCACCGACAGGGGAAGCGCCGCCATGATGGTGAGCGGCTGCGCGAAGTCGTGGAACAGCAGCACCAGCACGCAGTAGACGAGCAGCACGCCGAACACGATCGCGATCGCGAACTCGCCGAACAGCTCGTTCATGCGCTCGGAGTCGCCGTAGGGCTTCTGCTTCACCTCGGCGGGCAGCTGCCGGATCGACGGCAGCGCCTGGATCGCCTCGGTCACGGTGCCGAGCGGCACGCCGGCGATGTCGGCCTTGATCGTCACGCTGCGGCGGCGGTCGAAGCGCGTGATCTGCGCCGGGCCGCTGCCCATCTGGAGGGTCGCCACGGTGTCGAGCGGCACGCTGCCGCGATCCGCGGTCGGCACCCGGAGCAGCTTCAGCTCGTCCAGGTCACCGCGCGCGGCGCGCGTGATCTGCGTGCGGATCGGGATGCTGCGGTCCTCGAGGTTGAATTTCGGCAGCAGCGTCGAGGTGTCGCCGATGGTGCCCACGCGCACGGTGGTCGCGATGTCGGCCACGGTGACGCCGAGGTCCGCCGCGCGGCTCCAGTCCGGGCGGATCGCGATCTCGGGCCGGCGCAGCCCCGAGGTCGCGGCCGGATTGCCCACGCCCGGGATGGTGCGCATGTCGCGCTCGACCGCCTCGGCCGCCTTGTCGAGCGCCGCCGGACTGTCGCTCACCAGCACGAGCTGGAAGGTCTCGCCCGCCTCGCCGCCGCCGAAGCGCACGCGCAGGCCGGGGATCGCGCCGAGCTCCGGCGCGATGACGCGTTCGAACTCGCGCTGGGACAAGCTACGACGGTTCTCAGGAACCAGTTTTACCGTCAACGTCCCTGCGCGGACTTCGCCCGTGCTGCTAGTGCCGATCGCGTCGAGCTGCGCGCCCGCGCCGATGACGGCGAGCACGCCGGTGACTTCCTTGTGCTTGGCGATGATCTGCCGCGCGCGCTCGGCCGCGGCCACCGTCTCCTCAAGCGGAGAGCCCGGCGGCAGCTCGAAGTTGATGGTCACCTGCCCGCGATCGGAAGCCGGGATGAAGGTTTTCGCCAGGAACGGCGCCATCGCGCCCGAGGCGACGAGCAGCAGGCCGCCGGAGAGGAGCGCGAGCTTGCGGTGCGCCAGGCCCCATTCCACGAGACGCAGATAGGCTTTCATAGTCTTCGACTGGTGGTGGACCTCGTCGGTCGCCTTGAGGAAATACGCGCCCATGACCGGTGTGAGGAGCCGCGCGACGAGCAGCGAGAACACGACCGCGATCGCGACCGAGATACCAAACTGGCGGAAGAACTGTCCCGGCACGCTCGACATGAAGCTCACCGGGATGAACACCGCGACGATGGTGAGCGTCGTGGCGACCACCGCCAGGCCGATCTCGTCGGCCGCCTCGAGCGCCGCCTTCATCGGGCTCTTGCCCATGCGGATGTGGCGCACGATGTTCTCGACCTCCACGATCGCGTCGTCCACCAGGATGCCGACCACGAGCGAGAGCCCGAGCAGCGTGATCAGGTTCAGCGTGAAGCCGAGCCACGACATGAAGTAGAAGGTCGGGATCACCGAGAGCGGCATGGCGATCGCCGAGATCAGCGTGGCGCGCCAGTCGCGCAGGAACCAGAACACCACCACCACCGCGAGCAGCGCGCCGAGCCACAGCGCTTCGACCGAGGCGAAGTAGGACTCGAGGGTGAACTCGACCGTGGAGCTAAACAACGTGACTTGCATCGAAGGATGATCGGCGCTGATGTGATGAATTGCTTTTTCAACCTTGCGTGCCACGTCGACCGAGGAGGAGCCCACCGCGCGCAGCACCTGGAAGGCGACCACGCGCTCGCCGTTGACGTAGGCGTCCTGCGTCGGGTCGGCGAACGAGTCCTCGACCGCGCCGAGGTCGGAAAGCCGCACCGCGCGCCCGTCGCGCAGCGTGATCTGCATCTCGCGCAGGCTTTGGATGGTCTGCGCCGAGCCGAGCGTGCGGATGCTCTGCTCCATGCGCCCGACGGTCGCCTTGCCGCCGGGCATGTCCTGGTTGATGCTCTTCAGCTGCCGGCTGATCTCGGCCGCGGTGATGCCGTAGGAGGCGAGCCGCTCGGGTCGCAGCGTAATGACGACCTCGCGGTCGACACCGCCGACGCGCTTCACCTGTCCGACCCCGGGAACCGTGAGCAGGCTCTTCGAGATCTCGTTGTCGATGAACCACGAGAGCTCGGCCGCGCTCTTGCCGGGATTCCGGACCGTGTAGGTGAGCATCGGCCCGCCGGAGGTGGTCGAGCGGGTGATCACCGGCTCGTTCGCGCTGCCCGGCAGCTCGCTGCGGATGCGGGTGACCGCGTCGCGCACGTCGTTCACCGCGCGGTCGATGTCCTTGCCGAACACGAACTCGACGGTCGTGCTCGACACCCCGTCCTGCACGTTCGAGGTGATGTGCACCACGTCGCCGACGGTGGCGACCGAGTTCTCGACGATGCGCGTGACCTGGGTCTCCATCTCCGCCGGCGCGGCGCCGGTGTCGGTCACGGTGACCGTGACGTACGGGATGTCGACGTCCGGGAACTGGTTGATGCCGAGCTTCTTGAAGCCGAGCATGCCCGCGAAGGTGAGCAGGATGAAGAGCACGATCGCGGGGATCGGCTTGCGGATCGAGGCTGCGGAGATGTTCTGGATCATGGTTAGTTCACCTTGACGAGATCGCCGTCCTTCACGAAGCCCGCACCCGCGCCGACCACGCGCTCCTCGGCGCGCAGCCCGGCGCGGATCTCGACCCGGCCGCCCTGGCGCGTGCCGGTCAAGACCGGCGCAAGCCGCGCGACGGCCTGGTCATCGACCACGAAGACAAACGAGTTGCCGTCGCGCGTCACGACCGAGCTCTCCGCCACCGACAGGCTCTCGGATTGCTCGATCAGGATCTCGCCTCTTGCATAGGCGCCGGCTTTCAACGCCACCCCGGCGGGGAGCGACACGTACACGACGCCGTTACGCGTCGCGCTGTCCATCGTCGGCGCGACCAGGCGCACCAGCGAGTGCAGCGAGTCGCCGTTGTCGAGGACGATGCGCGCCACCGCGCCGGGCTGGACCTGGGCGAGCGAGTGGCTCGGCAGCTCGGCGCGCCATTCGAGCTCGCCGTCGCGCATCAGGCGGAAGAGCTCGGAGCCGGGCTGGACCACCGCGCCGACCGTGGCCGTCTTGCGCGAGATCACGCCGTCGGCGGGTGCGAACACGCGCGTCTGGCCGATTTTCACTTCGAGCTCTTTCTGCTGGGCGACTGCAAGATCGAGCTTCGCCGCAGCGGTCGCCGCCGCGGTGTGGCGCGTCTGGATCGTCTCCTCGCTGAAGAAGCCGACCAGGCGCACCGCGCGCTCCTCGTTGGCGAGGGCCTGCGCGTACTCGGCCCGCATCTGCTTCACGGTCGCCGCCTGCTGCGCGAGCTGCGCCTGGAGCTGCGCGTCGTCGGCCCGCGCCAGCAGCTGGCCCTTGCGCACCACGCTGCCTACATCCACGAAGGTTGCTGTCAAGCGAACCCCGGATGCGTCGGAGCCGATCACTAGCTCGTCGCGGGGGTTGACGGTCCCGGTCGCGGCGATCGTGCGCGAGAAATTGGTCATTTCGGGTACTACAACTGCCACCGTGACACTGGCGACCGGCGCCGCGGGCTTCTGTGCGGCCTCCGGTTTTGCGCTGTAGAGCGCGAACGCGCCGGCGGTGCTGACGATGGCGCCGATGGAGAGGGCGAGGATCGACTTCTTCATAAAGTGGTACTCCCTGGTGATGAATATCCGCCGCCAAGGGCCTTGAAGGCGCTCACTTGGCCGATCAACTGGTCGCGATAGGCGCCCACCTGCTGGAGTTGCGCCTGGTAGAGGTTGCGCTCGGCATCGAGCAGGTCGAGGTAGCTCAGGGCGCCGGCGCCGTGGCCGCGGCGCGCGAGATCGTGCGCGCGCGCGAGCGAGCTCACGCGGTTGCGCTCCGCCTGGAACGCCTGCTCGGTCAGGTCGAGGTTGGTGTAGGCCTCGCGCACGTCGGCGACCGCGGTCGCCACCGACTTCCGGTAGGCGGCCAGCGCCTGCTCGCCGCGCGCCTTTTCCTCGTCGACGCGCGCGCGCAGCCGGCCGCCGTCGAGGAGCGGTTGCGCGAGCGACGCGCCGAGCGACCAGATCGCGGCCGGCCCGCTGAAAAGGTTGGACAGGGTCTGGGAATCCGAGCCGACCGAGCCGCTCAACCGGATGGACGGCAGCGTGGCCGCGCGCGCGGCGTCGATGCTCGCATTGGCCGCGGCGAGCTGCGCCTCGGCCTGCCGGATGTCGGGACGCCGCACTAGCAGGTCCGACGCCGCGCCCTGGGGCAGGACGTTCTGTACCGGGAAAGTCTCGCTGAGTTGTGTCGTGGAAAAACCCCCAGCCGCGATTTCCGCCGGGCTGCGGCCCGAAAGCAGCGCCAGCGCGTGCTCGAGCGCGGCGCGCTCGCGGCCGAGCGCGGCGAGGGTCGACTCGGTGGCGGCGAGCTCGGCTTCCGCGCGGCGCAGGTCGAATTCGCTCCCGGCACCGACATTCTGTTCTTTCTTTCGAAGAAGGACCGTGTTGAGCCGGCTCGTGCGCACCGCTTCGCTGATCGCGAGCTGGCGCTCGACCGCGGCGAGGCCGAAGTACGCCTCGGCCACGCTCGCCGTGAGACTCCATTCGAGCGAGGCGCGGGCCCACTCGGTGGCGAACAGCTGGTGGCGGGCGGCCGCGGTGGCGGAGGCGAGCTTGCCCCACAGGTCGGCTTCGTAGCCGGCCTCGAGCGAGACGCGGTGATGGCTGAAGGACCTTTCGGATTGATGATTGCGGGAGGTATTGACGACGCCGTCCAGGGTGGGGGATTGCGCCGCCCGCGCCATCCCGAGGCTCGCCTGCGCCTCGCGCACGCGGGCCACGGCCGATTCCAGATCGGCGTTGTGGGCGAGCGCGTCGTCCACCAGGCGCTCGAGCTCCGGGTCGCCGAACAGCGCCCACCAGCGCTCGATCGAAAGCGCTTCGAACTTCGCGCTCGCGGGCGCCGCGAGCGCCGGAATTTCAGGCGTCAGCTCGAGTTTCGCGGTATCGGTCGCACAGGCCGCGAGGGCCAGGGCGGTGAAGAGAACGATTCGTTTCATGGCGCCAGATTGACGGCGCCAGGTTGTCTACCGATTTCGCGCGCGTATCAGTTGAAACCGGCGAGCAGGCCGGCGAAGCGGGCGAACACCGCGGCGTCGTCGAGGATGCCGGAGTGGTCGGTCTTGAAGCCATGCACCTGCGCCGCGGCGGCCTCGATGCGGCTCTCGCGCTGGCTCGACACCGTAATCACGCCGTCGCTATCGTACGGGCCGGCATCCTCGCGATAGCCGAAGAAGAGATGGTGCTCGACCCCCGCGGGCAGTGCCTCTGACTGTAGCGCCCGCAAGAACGCGCTGCCCGGGACGAGGTCGCGCCAGCTCGGGATCGCATACACGCCGAGGCTCGCGCCCAGCCGGGCGAACGGCACGCCATCCCACGGGGTGGCGAAGGTGAAGAGGAGCTTTACGTACGGTTGCGCGTTGAGGGAGACGAAGCGCCGCGCCACCAGGCCGCCCATGCTATGGCCTGCGACGAAGAGCTGCTGGAAGCCGTAGCGCGCGTGCAGCGCGGTCACGATGCGGTTCAGCCAGTCGGCGCTGACGTCCATCGGCAGGCCGGTCGGGTAGTAGTAGGCCCAGGCCTGGTAGCGCGAGCGGTCGAGGCGCTCGATGAAATAGCGCCAGTCCTGGGGCGTGCTGCCCGCGCCATGGACGAAAAGCACCGGGATCTTCGCCGGGTCGTACGCCTCGAGAAAGTAAATGCCCCCGCGCTTCTCTTTCACGAAGCTCACGGGCTGCCACAGCCCCATGCGGCCGTAGTCGAACGTGAAGCCGGGGGCGTCAAGGCGCGCGATCTGCGCTGCGCCGCGCGCGAAGACCTCTCCGGTCAGCGCCGCGGGGTCGGCGTAGAACTCGCTGAGCTCCTCACGCAGCTGGCTGAATGCGCATCCCTCGAGGAGGAGGACGAGAACCAAAGCGAGGGTGCGCATGGCGCGATTGGGCGCCGCGCCTGTTGCGCTGCGTTGTCTGGAAAATTACGGTTGAAACTAACGGACTACGTCGACCGCCACGCTGAAGACATATCCCGCGCCGCGCTCGGTCTTGATGAACTGCGGGTGCGCCGGGTCGGGCTCGATCTTGCGCCGCAGGCGCAGGATCTGGATGTCGATGGCGCGGTCGTAGACCTCGGCGTTGTGCACGCGCGAGAGGTCGAGGAGCTGGTCGCGCGTCAGGATGCGCTGCGGCGCCGAGAGGAACGCGGCCAGGATGCGGAATTCGCCATTGGTCAGGTCGACCATCTCACCCTTGGGGCTCTTCAGCTTGCGCAGGCCGATGTTCAGCTCCCAGCCGCCGAAGCGGTAGGCGCGCACCTTGGCCACGGCGTCGGCGACCGTGGCCTGCGCCTTGGCGCGGCGCAGGAGCGCGCGGATGCGCGCGAGCAGCTCGCGCGGGCTGAACGGCTTGGTGAGGTAGTCGTCGGCGCCGAGCTCGAGGCCCATCACCCGGTCGGCCTCCTCGGCGCGCCCGGTGAGCATCAGGATCGGGATCGCCGATTCCTCGCGCAGCTTGCGCGCGATCTGCATGCCGTCCTCGCCGCGCAGCCGCAGGTCGAGGATCACGAGGTCGACCAGCTCGCGCGACATGGCAGAGGCGAGCTCGGCGCCGGTCGCGCACGCGGTGACGCGGAAGTCGTTCTGCCTGAGGTACTCGGACACCATGTCGCGCACCGCGGCGTCGTCGTCCAGGGCGAGGACATGATAGGCAGTCGAAGAAGAATCGCTCATTGGATTCTCTCCTTATTCTCCCTCAAAGCGGCGGCAAGGCTGCGCGCGATGTCGCGGGCGACGAGCGGCTTGGTGAGGACTTCGACCACGCCGATGTTGCGCGCCCGCGCGGTGAACAGCGGGCTCGCGTAGCCGCTCATCAGCACGACCGGGATGTCGGGGCGGATGGCGCGGATCGCCTTGGCGAGCTCGGCCCCGGTCATGTCGGCCATCGCCTCGTCCGACAGCACGGCCTGGAAGCGCTCCGGCGACTCGCGGAACGCTTTCAGCGCTTCGACGCTACTGGTGAAACCGACCGGCTCGTAGCCGAGCTCGGCCAGCATCTCTTCGCCCAGGCGCACGAGCGCGTCTTCATCGTCCACCAGCAGGACGGTTTCGCCTTCTCCCAGGGGAACGTCCTCTGCGCCCGTGGCGGGCAAGGCTTGCGCGCTACTCCACGGCAGGTAAACGGTAAACGCGGTGCCGTCGCCGGGCTTGCTGTCCACGTCGATGCCGCCGCCGAGCTCGGTGACGATGCCGTGCACCAGCGAGAGCCCGAGGCCGGTACCCACGCCGACCTCGCGCGTAGTGAAGAACGGATCGAAGATGCGCTCGAGAAGATGCGGCGCGATGCCGCTGCCCGTGTCGCGCACGACCAGGCGGAGGTAGCGGCCGGCGGCGAGCCGGCTGGTGGCCGCCATGGTCTCGCCGCGCTCGACCACGTCGAGCGACACGGTCAGGCGGCCCTTGGATTTCATCGCCTGCACCGCGTTGGCGCACAGGTTCATCACCACCTGGTGGATCTGGGTCGCGTCGCCCATCACGGTCGCGTCGCCCGCCGAAAGCCGGCGCTCGAGCTGCACGTGCTGCGGCAGCGACGCCCCGAACAGGTCGAGCGCTTCGGCGACCACGGATTCGACATGGACCGGCGTGCGCTCGCCGACCCCGCTGCGGCTGAAGGCGAGGATGCGCTCGACGAGCGATTTCGCGCGCAGGCCCGCCGCCACCACTGCGTCGATGTGGCGCCGCAGCGGCGTGCCATCGGTCGCCTTGCGCTGCGCCATGTCGCCGTAGCCCAGGATCGCGGCGAGGATGTTGTTGAAGTCGTGCGCGATGCCGCCCGCGAGCGTGCCGATCGCCTCGAGCTTCTTCGCCTGCAGCAGCTGGCCCTCGAGGCGGGTGCGCTCGGCGGCGGCGCGCTTCTGCGCGGTGATGTCGCGCGCCATGCCGAGCGCGTGCGGCTGGCCGCGGTAGCGGATCGGCACCGCGCGCATCTCGACTTCGATCGGGCTGCCGTCCTTGCGCTGCGCCTGAATCTCCGCCTGCACCGATTCGCCCGCGATCACCCGCCGGTGCATCTCGGCCGCGAGCGCGGATTGCTCGGGGCCGGCGAAGATCCAGCGCTTCTTGCCGACCACTTCCTCGCGCGTGAAGCCGCTGATCTGGAGGAACGCCGGGTTGACGTCGACCACGCAGGCTTCGGCGTCGCGCAGCACGAGAGCGTCGGCGGCGGCGTTGAAGATCGAGCGGTACTGCTCCTCGCTCGCTTTCAGCTCGTCGATGTCGCCGATCGAGCCCGCCATGCGATGCGGGTTGCCCGCGGCGTCGCGGATGCACAGGCCGTGGATGCGCACCCAGCGGTACTTGCCGTCGGCATGGCGCATGCGGAACTCGCCCTCGTAGGCGGGGGTCTTGCCGGCCATGTGCGCTTCCATCGCCTCGACGCGCCGCGCCGCGTCGTCGGGATGGATCGGCAGCCCGGCGAACCACTCGTCCATCGGCTGCACCTCGGGCCCGGGCGGCAGGCCGCACAGCTCGCGCGCGCGCGCGGAAGCGAACACCTTGCGGTTGGCGAAATCGAAGTCCCACACGCCGTCGTCCGAGCCGGCGACCGCGAGCGCGTAGCGCTCCTCGCTCAGGCGCAGCGCCTCCTCGGCGCGCTTGCGGGCCGTGATGTCGCGCGCGATGGCGAGGTAGTGGGCCTTGCCCTGGTGCAGGGTCGGCACCAGGCGGAACTCGATGTCCAGGCGCGAGCCGTCCTTGCGCCGCCCGGGTACCTCGAACTGCGTCAGCTCGCCACCGATCGCGCGCGCGTGCAGCGCTTCCGCGGTCTGCGCCATCTCCGGCGGGGTGAAGATCCAGCGCGTCTCGCCGAGCACTTCCTCGCGGCTGTAGCCCGACATCTCGACGAAGGCGGGGTTGACGTCGATGATGCGCGCGTCGGCGTCGCGCAGGATGAGCGCGTCGGCCGCGCTGTTGAAGATCGCGCGGTACTGCTCCTCGCTCACGCGCAAGGCTTCCTCCGCGCGCTTCCTGACATCGATGTCGCTGGTCGAGCCCGCCATGCGGTAAGGCTTGCCCGATGCGTCGCGCAGGCAAAGCCCGTGGATCCTGATCCAGCGGTACTCGCCGTCGGGATGCAGCATGCGCCACTCGCCTTCGTAGGTCGGGGTGTCGCCGCGCAGGTGCGCTTCCTGGGCGGCGCGCCGGCGCGGCGCATCCTCGGGATGGATCTTGAGCTGCGCGTTCCATTCGTCAATCGACTGGATCTCGGGCCCGGGGGGCAGGCCGGAGATCTCGCGCGCACGCGCGGAGGCGAATACGCGCTGGTTGACGAAGTCGTAGTCCCACACGCCGTCGTCGGAGCCGGCGACGGCGAGCGCGTAGCGCTCCTGCGTGGTCTGCAGGCGCGCGAGCTGCCACAGGAGGATCGCGAGCAGCGCCGCGGCAAGCGCGCTCAGCGCGAGCGTGCGCAGCGCGGTGCCGATCGACTGCGCGCGCCAAGGCGCGAGCGCGGACGCGACGTCGCGCGTCACTACCACGGCGAGCGGGTAGTCGGGCACGAGCTTCAGCACGGCGAAGCGCTCGACGCCGTCGACCGGGCTCACGTTGCGCATCGGTCCGCTGATCCTGAGCATCTCGTCGAAGAGCGGCAGGCGCTTGCCGAGCGCCGCCTCGACGCGCGGATGGCGCACGAGCAGCACGCCGTTCTGCCGCATCAGGGATACCGAGGTTGCCGGATCGAGCTGGACGTTGCGGTAGAACTGCTCGAAATATTCGATGCGCCCGCGCGCCGCGGCAGCGCCGGCGAAGCCGCCCGCCGGGGTGTCGATGCGCCGGCCCAGCGGCAGCACCCAACGCTCGTCGGGACCTTTGACCGCGTCGCCGATGAAGAGCCCCCGGTGCCCGGCCCTCAGCGCCTGGAAGATCTCCATGTTCGCGACGTTGATCGGGAACGGCGGCGGATGCGCGAGCGAGATGGCGCGCGGGTTGCCATCCGGGAGGATGATGCCGAGGCCCTCGACCTGCACGAGGCCCACGGCCTGCTCCCGCAGGTAGTTGTGCAGATCCCGGGGCTTCATCCCGTCGAACACGCCCTGACGGTGCTGCTGGGCAAGGTGGCGCAGCACCACGTCCACCGCCTGCAGCGTGCGCGCGGTCTGCTCGGCGATCAGGCGCCCGTGGGCATCGAGCTCGCGTCCGGTATTGGCGACGCTGGCGTGGTAGTTGGCGACGATGTCAAAGCCGGCGAGCGCGACGATTGCTGCGATGAACAGGCCGCCGATCCAGGCGACGGTGCGTCGGTTCCAGCTACTGAACTTCATCCAGCGTTCGGCGCAGCGCGGCCATGAAGGCGTCGCGCGTCAGCGGCTTGGGCATGGCGACAACCGGTACGCCGGGGTGCGCGTCGGCCAGCTGCCTGAGGAGCTCCTGCCTGCGCTCGCGCAGGAACGGCAGGTCGACCAGGACGAGGTCCGGGCGCTCCTCGACCGTCGTACAGCCCGCCCCGGCGAGCCATTCGTCCAAGAGCTCGGCCAGGGCCGGGTCCGCCTCGACCAGCAGGACTCTAGTCGTAACGGCCATCGTCCCTGGGGAGGTCGCGCAGCAAGCCCAGATCCGTGAAGTGGTCGAACTCGTCCGGACTCCAGGCTTCGAGCTGTTCATCCGCTTCCCCTGGGGAAAGTATCGCACCGGCGGACAGGTTGTGGTCGCTTGGTTGCATTGCGGCATTGCACGCCCCGCGGGTTGCCCCGGCATTTCGGCCCGGTTTCGTTTGAAATACACTTTGGACTCGATAGAGGAGGGAGGGGCCATGAAACGCGGAACGCTGCTTGCGCTCGCTTTTGGCTTCACCGTGGCGGGCTGTTCCGAGATGCCGTCGATGCCGGCGTGGATGCCGGGTAGCGGCTGGACCACGCTGATCGACGGCGAGAAGGGGCTGGAGAACTTCGAGCGCGTGGGCGACGCCAACTGGCGCGCCCAAGGCGGCGCGATCGTCGCCGACAAGGGCAAAGGCGGCTTCCTGCTAAGCAAGAATTCCTACAAGGATTTCGCGCTACGCGTGGAGTTCTGGGCGGACCACAACGCGAACAGCGGGGTCTACATGCGCTGCTCCGACGCGAAGAACCTCACCGACAAGCTGTGCTACGAGGCGAACATCTTCGACCATCGCCCGGACCAGACCTTCGCGACCGGCGGCATCGTGCACCGCGGGAAAGTTCTGCAGCGAGTCAAGGCCGGCGGCCAGTGGAATCTCTACGAGATCACCGCCAAGGGCTCGAAGCTCACGGTGGTGCTGAACGGCACCAAGACCGCGGAGATCGATAACGTCGAGTATCCGGCCGGGCCGTTCGCGCTGCAGTTCGGCAACCTGCCGAAAGCGCCCGGCGGGGCAATCAAGTGGCGAAAGGTTCAGATCAAGGAGCTTTAGAAATGAGCGTGGAAGCAAAAGCAAGACCGCAGGTCGCGGTGATGAACGCGGTGCACGACCTGCCGGTGCTAGTGGCGCGGGACGAAGGCTATTTCAAAGACGAGGGGCTCGACCTCGAGTTCGTCACCACGCCGGGCATGGCGCAGGTGACTACGTCGCACTACGTGAAGTTCGACTCGGTGTTCGACCGGCCGCTCGACTCGGTCTACAACGACGGCGGCATCGATCAGTACCGCATGTGCGAGTGGGGCATCATGAAGCGCGCGGTGGAGGCCGAGAGCCAGAGCCTGCGCGGCCGCAAGATCGTGGCGCTCGGCGCCTCGATGTCCAAGTTCGCGATCGTGGTGTCGCGCGAATCCAGGATCTACGAGCCCGAGATGCTGAAGGACAAGCCGATCGCGGTCACGCCGAACAACGGCTCGGATTTCACCACGCTCAAGATGATCGAGGGCTTCCTCGAGCCGAAGCACGTGAAGCGCACCAACGTCGGCTCGATGCTGAAGCGCCTGGAGGCGGTGCGCGACGGCCGCGTGGCCGCGGCGAGCCTGATGGAGCCCTGGATCAGCGTGGCGCAGAAGTGGGGCCTGCGCATCCTGATCGAGTCGCACTCGACGCGCGCCGAGGCGGCGGGCGACGCGCTCGACGGCCCGACGCTGAAGAAGATGTTCAGCGCCCAGGCGCGCGCGGTCGAGGCGATCGAGAAGAACCCCGGCAAGTACGCGCACTACCTCGCGCGCGAGACCGGCGGGCTGCTCAAGCCCGAGGAGCTGCAGAGCTGGCGCCTGCTGCACGCCGCGCCGCAGCCCTATACGCGCGAGCGCTGGGAGGACACCTACAACTGGACCGTGAAGTGGAACATGACCGTGCCCGGCGCCACGTACGAGAACACCGTCGACAACCGAGCCTGGCAATAGAGGAGGCAATGCCCATGAAACGCCTAACGACAATCGCAATGACCCTGCTGCTCGCCGCCTGCTCGTCGATGCCTGCGTGGATGCCCGGCAGCGGTTGGACGACCCTGATCGACGGCGAGAAGGGGCTAGAGAATTTCGACCGCGTCGGCGATGCCAATTGGCGCGCCGAGGGCGGCGCCATCGTCGCCGACCGCGGGAAGGGCGGCTACCTGGTCTCGAAGAAGTCCTACAAGGATTTTCAACTCCGCGCGGAGTTCTGGGCGGACCACACCACCAACAGCGGCATCTGGATACGCCTCACCAATCCAAAGGAGATCACCACCAAGAATTCCTACGAAGTGAATATTTTTGATCAGCGCGCCGACCCGACGTACGGCACCGGCGCGATCGTCGATCTCGCGAAAGTCGTGCCGATGCCCAAAGCCGGCGGCAAGTGGAACACCTACGAGATCACCGCCAAGGGCTCCCAGCTCACCGTGGTGCTGAACGGCCAAAAGACGGTCGACATCCAGGACACCAAGTTCGCGCAAGGCCCCATCGGACTGCAATTCGGCAACCGGCCGCCGAAAAACGACCCGGGCGGCGCGATCAAGTGGCGCAAGGTGCAGGTGCGCGAGCTGTAACGAGTAGTGTTCATCGGGCACTTCGCGGTCGCCTTGGCCGCGAAGCGCGCAGCGCCCGAGGTTTCGCTCGGCACGCTGTTCCTCGCGGCGCAGCTCGCCGACCTGGTGTGGCCGACGCTCGTCCTGCTTGGTTACGAGTCGTTTTCCATCCGGCCGGGGATTACCGCGGTCACGCCGCTCGACTTCACGCGCTATCCGTATTCGCACAGCCTGGTGGGAATGGCAGCGTGTGGAGCGGCATTGGGAACGCTGTACTTCATTCTCAAGCGTCGCCTGTTTCCCGCTTTCCTCCTGTTCGCAGTCGTGCTGAGCCACTGGCTGCTCGACTTCGTGGCCCATCGCCCGGACCTGCCGTTGACCCTGACCGGCGCCGAGCGCTATGGGCTCGGCCTGTGGCATTCGCGCCTCGCAACGCTGGCGGTGGAGGGACTGCTGTTCGCGGGCTGCGTGTGGCTTTATGCGCGCACGACGCGGCCGCTGGATCGCACCGGGCGCTGGGCGTTCATCGCGCTGGTGGCGTTCCTGGTCCTGACTTACTTTGCGAACCTGTTCGGCCCGCCGCCGTCCAGGGTGGTGGAGGTGGCGTGGGCCGCGCAGGCGATCTGGCTACTGGTGGCCTGGGGCTACTGGATCGACCGTCATCGCGCCGCGAACCGCGCCGTTAAGACTTGAAGCCGAGCCTGACCTCGAAGAGCACGGCAAGCGTTTTCTTCAGTGCGTGTTCCCTTTCGTCGTCTTTTCGAGGAACTGCAGCAGCCGGGGCAGTGCGCTTTGCTCGGTCTGTGCTTCCGGCGGCGCGTCCCAGTATTCTGCCTCGGGAAGGCACTCCTCCAGGTAGCGCGCGGCGGAGGTGGCGTGCGACTCGTCCCGGCCGGGGACGACGAGGGCGGGGATATCGAGTTTGAAAAGGTCCTCGGGCGAGGCGCCCGGCGAGGTATCGCGGTCGAACAGGGCGTCGCGCATGCCCTTGACGATGCTGGTATAGACGCCGCGATTGATCGCCGGGAAGGAGGCCGCGAACGCCGCATCGCTGCGGATCGGCGAGGCCCACGGGCCGCCGCGCGCATCCGCGTTGAACGCCTTACCCTCGCGCTGCACCAGCGCCGCGGCCGCCTGCAGGCCGTGCTCGCGCACGAACGCGACGTGATCGGTGAAGCGCGCGCGCGACTTGATGCGGTATTTGACGCCGCCGACCGGCCACCAGAGGATCATGCTCTGCGTCGCCTCGGGATACGCGACCGCGAACGCCATCACGCACGAGCAGCCCATGCAGCCGCCGATGAGGTGCGCGCGCCGGATGCCGAGGTGCTCGAGCAGCGCCTTGCCCTGGTCGGCGTAGTCGCGCCAGGTGATCTGCTCGACGCGTCCGCCCGACTGGCCGCACTCGCGCCGGTCGAAGGCGATGCAGCGGTATTTCTGCGGCAGGTGCTCGAGCAGCTTGATGCGCTCGTAGACGCCCGCCGCGCGCCATTTTTCGATCGTGGCGTCGAAGCCGCCGGGCGCGTACATGAGGAGCGGCGGGCCTTCGCCGAAGACTTCGTAGCGCGTCGCGATGCCGTGGATCGTGGCCTTAGGCACGCTGTCCCTTGATCTGCTTGGCCGCGCGTACGTCTTCCGAGTAGGCCTTCAGCGCGTCGAGCGCGACCTGCGCCACGTTGGCGTAGGTTTCGATCTTCGAGTCGAGGTTGGAAGCGGCATAGCCGATCGCGGCGTGCGCCATGCGCATGCGCCCGTCGAGCCACGGGCCGCCGCCGAGCCCGCCGATCACCGGGATCTTCACCGCGCGCGCCACCGCCTCGCCGGCGATCGGCCCGGAATGCCGGAAGTCGAGCAGCGAGGCGCCCGCGTCCTCCAAGCGCCTGGCGTGGTCGACGAGCATCGCCGCGTCGTCCTTCCCGCCGTGGAACTCGGCGAACACCGGAACGCCCGCGCGCACCACGCTGCGCACCAGGTCGGCGGAGCCGAGGAGCTTGACCATCTCGGCGCCGCATTCCTGGAGCTTGAGCGCCGCCTCGACGTTCTGCTCGTGTGCTGGGAGATCGACGCTGACTGCCGCGCGCTTCACGCCGCGGCGTACTGCCCTGCTGACGGTGAGCATCTCCTCGATCGTAATCTCGTGCGGCTGCTGGGCCCAGAGATTGACGCCGACGCTGTCGCCGACCGAAACAAGGTCGACGCCGGCGCGGTCGGCGATCTGCGCGATCTGGTAGTCCCAGCACACCACGCCGACGATCTTGCGGCCCTCGCGCTTCAGCGCGTGCAGGCGGGAAGTGGCGGTGACTTGCGTATCGCTCATTGGATTCGAGCCAGCGCGCGCTCGAGATTCCTGCGCGCAGGCAGCTCGAGCCGTCTATAGGGGGCGGTGTGGTACACGCGCTCGCGGCCGAGCAAGGACTCGAGCACCTTCGCGCGCCCGTGGCGATACTCGGGCTCCGGAACCCACGCGTACTCTTCGCGCACGGCGCGGTCGTATTCGTCGAACTGCGCCTCGTCGGCGCCGAGGATCGCGAGGTCGATGTCGAGCAGCAGCGCCTCATCGGGCGTGCGCGGCTCGGCGGCGTGCGCGGTGCCCATGATCATCGCGCGGATGCGCGCCTGCTCGTCTTCGGGGCGCTCGAGCTGGTCCATCACGCTGCAGGCCCAATCGGCCGATCGCGCCTCGTTGTCCTGCCGCCGCGGATCGTAGACCGCATCGTGGAACAGGAGCGCCCAGCGCACCTCCTCGAGCGCGACCGCGTAGCTCCAGGCACCCGCCAGCTCATCGAGGCACTTCTCGATGTGCGCGACGGTGTGATAGCGCCGATGGGGCGCCGAATAGGCGGCGGTGAGCTCGCCGGCGAGCGTCTGCTTCAGCCCTTCGATTTCCCGGCTGCGCTCCTGTTGTTTTTTTGGATACCAGGCCAACAACACGGAGAACAGGGCGCTCGCTACCGTATTCCCCGACGGTGTCCAGCCAGGCGAAACGGGATCGAGGGCCGCCAGGCGTATCGCGCGCGCGTAGAAGTCGGCGAAGGCCGCGCGGTTGAGACGCGCGCGCTGGGCGAGCAGGGCGTCGTACAAGTCGAGATGGGCCCATTCCCACAGCCGGGTGCCGAAGTTGTAGGCCACCATCGCGACCGCCACCTCGCGGCGCCAGCGATCGACGGCATCGCGCTCCAGTCCAAGGGCCGCGAACCAGTCGAACTGCCGGTCGATGGATTCCTGCTCCTCCCAGGTGTCGAGAAACGGATCGAGCAGCGCGCTCCACACTGATCTGCGGCGCTCCACCGGGATATCGTGCCGATTGAGGAAGGCGACGAGCGCGGCTTTTCCGGACGACGGGACAAATAGGATATCGCCGCTTGCGAGCCTCACATGACAAGGGTAGCCCAGGTTGACTTCGCTGATTTGCGCCGGCGCCACGGTTCCGCCTGGAAAGATCGAGGCCGGCTCGAACGGATAGCGCGCAAAGCGCAGGACCGGACCGTCGAGCGTCACCTCGGGATCGGCCGCGCGCAGGTTGGCGAGCGTCTTCCAGTATCCGGGCGTGAGCCAGCTCGAAGCGAATGCGCCTTCGATGCCGTATCGACCGGGTTTGCTCATGCGCGTTCCGCTTTTTCTTCAATGCTAGCATTCCGCCTCCATGGTCATCGACATCCACGGGCACTACACGACCGAGCCGCCGCCGCTGCTCGCATTCCGGGATAAACAGCTGGCCGGCCTTGCCGACCCGATGCGGAAGCCGGCGACGAGCGAATTGAATATTTCCGATCAAGACCTCGTCCGCAGCGTCGAACCCCAGATGAAGCTGCAGAAGGAGCGCGGCTCGGATCTGACGATCTTCTCACCGCGCGCCGCGGGCATGGCGCACCACGTCGGCACCGAAGCGACCGGGATCGAGTGGTCGCGCATGTCGAACGACCTCATCAGCCGGATCTGCCGGCTCCTGCCGGACAACTTCGCGCCGGTGGGGCAGATGCCGCAGCACCCGGGCGTGTCGCCCAAGAACTGCATTCCGGAGCTCCAGCGCCTCGCGGGCCTCGGCTTCGTCGGCGTGAACCTGAATCCCGATCCCGCCGGCGGCTACTGGACCGATCCGCCGCTCACCGACAAGTGGTGGTACCCGCTGTACGAGAAGCTCTGCGAGCTCGAGATGACCGCGATGATCCACGTCACCTCGTCCTGCAACCCCGCGTTCCACTACACCGGCGCCCATTACATCAACGGCGACACGACCGCCTTCATGCAGCTCATCCAGGGCAACCTGTTCAAGGATTTCCCGACGCTGCGCTTCGTGATCCCGCACGGCGGCGGCGCGGTGCCGTTCCACTGGGGGAGATACCGGGGCCTGGCGCAGGAGATGAAGAAGCCGCTGCTCAAGGACCACCTCCTCAACAACGTGTTCTTCGACACCTGCGTCTACCACCTGCCGGGCATCGAGCTGATGGCGAAGGTGATCCCGGTCGACAACATCCTCTTCGCCTCCGAGATGCTCGGCGCCGTGAAGGGCGTCGATCCCGAGACCGGCCACAACTTCGACGATACGAAGCGCTATATCGACAAGCTGGACTTGAGCGCTTCGGACAAGCGGAAAATATTCGAAGGCAACGCGCGGCGCGTCTATCCGCGGCTGGAGCGCCTGTTAAAAAGCCGAAAGTAGCCATCGCGATGGGCGATCCCGGCGGCATCGGCCCCGAGATCGCGGTCAAGGCGGCGCTCGACAGGCGCGTGCGGGCGATCTGCGAGCCGGTCGTGGTGGGCGCGCGCGATGTCCTGGGTTTGTACAGCAAGAAAATCCGGATGGTCGAGACGGAGCGCCGGGAGTTCCACGTGGGCGAGATCCATGCCGAGCATGGATTGGCCGCGCTCGACGCGGCGCGCGCCGCGATCCGCGGTGCGATGAGCGGCGAGTACCGGGCGGTGGTCGCCGCGCCCCACAGCGAGACCGCGATCCACGCCGCCGGCATCGAGTTCGACGGCTATCCGTCGTTCGTCGCGCGCACCACGGGCCTCGCGCCGGAAGACGGCATCCTGATGCTGTGCTTCGAGCACGGCGGGCGCGAGGTGCGCATCGCGCATGTCACCCTGCACACCAGCGTGCGGCAGGCGCTCGCGATGATCACCCCCGAGCGCGTCCTGCGCACCCTGAGGGCGGTGCGCGACGCGCTGGGGAAAATGGGAGTCGAACAACCCAGGATCGCGGTGAGCGGCATCAACCCGCACGCCGGCGAGGGCGGGCTGTTCGGCGACGACGAAACCCGCTCGGTGATGCCGGCGATCGACGCCGCGCGCAGGGAAGGGATCGCGGCCGACGGGCCGATCGGCGCCGACATCCTGATCCAGCGCGCCGGGTACGACGCGTACGTGGTGATGCTGCACGACCAGGGTCACGTGGCGGCGAAGCTGCTCGCGCCGCAGCGCGTGGCGGGCCTGACCATCGGCACGCCGGTGCTGTTCTCCTCGGTGGCGCACGGCGCGGCGTTCGACATCGCGGGACAGAACCGCGCGAATCCGGCGGCGATGGTGGAAGCAATTACTCGGCTAGTGGCTCATCGACGTCGCAGTTCTGCGACGAGAAAAAATTTCCCGAAACAATAGTTTGTTCGTTCATGGCTGAAACGGGTCCGCCACGCCCGACGCGCCACCACCCTGCCGGATGGAGCGCGTGGTCCGCAACTGCTTGTTGCGTAGCGCCTTCATGATTGTGGCACGGCACTTGCAAGTGGCTGACACCACCATAAGTGCGAACTCGAAGCGTGACATGAAACAGACCCTACGCCCGCAGCGCAACGTGTTCCTGCTGTTCCTCGGCGCGATCTTCGTCGCCCTGATGACCGCGTTACCGCTGGTCGTCGCGCAAAACACGCCGCCCGCGGACGAGAAGCCGGCGCCGCAAGCCGCGCGCCAGCCGGCGGCGCTCGATCACCCGGGCTTCGAGCAGGCCGACCGCAACAAGGACGGCTACGTCGACAAGTCCGAAGCCGGCGTGGTGCCGGGCCTGTCGGCGAACTTCGAGCGCGCCGACCGCAATCGCGACGGCAAGCTCGACCAGGCCGAGTTCGACAAGGGCCTTCAAATCCTGCAGGTGCGCCGCTAGATGTTCGAGCTGCGCCTCGTGAAGACGGCGACCGAC
>DASRIR010000052.1:0-3671 GCA_035649875.1 Burkholderiales bacterium
TTCCTGAGCCGGACTGCTTCCGTCAGCTTTTCGGTAAAAGCACCGACTGCGTCGCCAGGGGCCTGCCCGGTGTGCGGAACGCGGTCGGGCGAGGACCAGTAGCGCACTTCGCGCAGGCGGCCGAACTGCCACAGCGCGAAGCTGCCCGGCATCAGCTTGCGCACGCCGCTGATCAGGGTGCGCGGCGCCGGCACGTAGCGATACGCGAGGTAATCGTGCACCGCGCGCGGGTCGGCGAGCGCGGCCACGCCCGGCATCTTGAGCAGCGCGCGGATCTCGGAGGCGAAGTAGAGCGCGCCCTCGCGCTCGCAGAGGTAGAGCGGCTTCTCGCCGAAGCGGTCGCGCGCGAGCAGCAGGCGCTCGCGCCCGGCGTCCCACAGCGCGAGCGCGAACGCGCCGCGCAGGTGGTGGACGACGTCCTTGTCCCATTGCTCGTAGGCGTCGAGCAGGGTCTGCGTCTGCCGCTCCGAGGTGCTGAAGCCGCGCAGCGACAGGTGGTTCCTCAGCTCGGCGCCGTTGGCGATGGTGCCGTCGAGCGCGAGCGCGTTGTCGGCGTCGTCGCAGTAGGGCTGCGCCAGCACCACCTGGTGGCCGCTCTCGGAGTGCGCGACGTAGATGCCCTCCCCGGATGCGCCGCGGTGCGCGAGCGCTTCGAGCGCCGGCACGATCGCCGCCGGGTCGGGCGCGCTGCGCGCCGGGTTGATCCAGCCCGCGATCGCGCCCATCAGGCCGCCTGCCGAAGGTCGGCGGGACGCGCCATCGCGTCGGGCGCCGACTGCAGCCCGAGCGCGGCGTAGATTTCTTCCAGCCGCCCGAGCGTGCGCTCGGGCGCGAAGCGCAGGCGCGCGGTCTCGCGCGCGGCGATGCCGAGGCGCGCGCCGAGCGCGCGGTCGGTGAGCAGCCGGCGCAGGTTGCGCTCGAGGCTCGCCTTGTCGCCGGGCGCGACCAGCAGACCGCTCACGCCGTCGGCCACCACTTCGGTGATGCCGCCCACCGGCGAAACCACCGGCGGCACGCCGGCAGCCATCGCCTCGCACAGCCCGACCGGCAGCGCCTCGTCGTACGACGGCAGCGCGAACACCGCCGCGGTTTCGAGCAGCGCGCGCTTGCCGGAGGGCCCGACCCAGCCGGTGAACTTGACGGCGTCGGCGATGCCGAGCCGCTCGGCGTAGCGCGCGACCGCGATGCGCTCGCCGTCGCCCGCGCACACCAGGCGCACATCCGGAATGGTGGCGCGCACGGCCGCCACCGCCTCGAGCAGGTCGAAAATCCCTTTCGCGGCCTCGAGCCGGCCGAGGAACAGGATCAGGTTCGGCCGCGTCTCGTGCGAGGACGGCGGCGCGGAAGCGACCGGCGCCGGCAGGCATTCCGTGTGCGCGCCGCGCACCACGCTGCGCACCCAGGGGCGCAGCGATTCGCACGGGATCAGCACGCAGGCCGCGCTCGCGAGCAGGCGGCCAAGGAACGCGTTGCCGTGCGAGCGCTCCAGCCCGGCGCCGTGCAGCTGCACGATGAGCGGGCAGCGCGCGGCGAGCGCCGCCGCCATGAAGGCCGCGTCGCGCAGCGGGTTGCCGCGCGCGCTGACGTGCATGTGGACGATGGCGCGGCGGTGGCGCGCGAGCAGCAGCGCGAAGCGCCGCGCGGCGCCGAGGGCGAGCGCGGCGTTGTGCCCCGCGCCGCGCGCCCCGTGGATCGGCAGGTAATCGATCGGCCAGCGCTGGAACAGGCCATGGGTGCGGTAGGCATCCACCACCGCGGCGATGCTGCCGCGGGTCTCGTGCTCCGCGCCCAGCATGATCAGGCGAGCAAAGGAAGACGACTCTGGCTTCATACCACCGCCTCGGCTGATGCCCGCTTCGGCTGCCGGGCCGGTTGGGAATGCAGGAACGGGTGCTCGACGTAGCGATAGGTCAGCGCCGAGAGCAGCACGCAGCCCGCGGCGGCCAGCCCGGCGAGCATCCAGTACTCGCCGCCTTCGAGGGTGCGCACCGGCACCAGGCGGTCGACCGCGTGCATGGTGATGTAGAGCGCGATGCAATGCGTGAGGTAGATGCTGTAGCTGATGGTGCCGAGCACTTTCGCCGCGCGCGTGCGCAGCAGGCCGAACAGGCTCCAGCCGTGCACCACGAAGATGAAGAAGCCGAACAGCGCGGCGCTCTGCGCCAGGCCATTTCCGGTGGGCAGCGCGAAATAGGCGCCGAGCGACGCGAGCGGCAGCACGCCCAGCCAGCGCGAGCCCAGGCGTCCCTCGAGCAGGCGCCGGTGCACGGTCCAGGCCGCCAACGCGCCGAACAGGAAATTGAACACGATCGGCTTCTGCGTGCCGAAGGCGAGCACCACGAAGATCAGCGCCGCCGCGCCCCAGCCGCGCGCGAACAGCGCGAGCAAAGGCAGCGCGAGGTAGAACAGCCACTCGTAGGCCAGCGTCCAGTAGACCGCGTTGATGTAGCGCGCGTCGGCCAGGCCGTTCACCGCCCCGGTGTCCATGAAGCCGAACGAGAGCCAGGGGCGCAGCTCGCGCGCAAGCGCTGCCGGGCTGCCGTGCAAGCCGAAACCGGTGGCGGCGGCGACCACCGTGACCACCATCAGCACCGACATCAGGTACATCGGCGTCAGGCGCCACAGCCGCGAGGCGAAGAACGCGCGCGTGTCGAAGGCGCTGCCGGCGCGCAGCACGCGCAGCCAGAACAGGAAGCCGGTGATCATGAAGAACAGCGCCACGCCGGCGCTCGACGCCTTGTTGTGGAATGGCGCGATGTCGCTCGACCAGCCGCCGTAGCTGAGCAGCGTGTACATGTTGACGGCGTGCACCGCGAACACCCCGAGCGCCAGGAAACCGCGCAGCCCGTCGATGCACTCGAAGCGGCCCGGGAGAGCCACCTGCGCGCGATAGAACGCGCTCGAGCGCAGCAGCGCCCAGCCGATCAGCAGGCACAGGGCGCAGATCGCGAACCACCCCGCCGGATTGGAAATGCTCATAGGCACAGGGGATTATGAGAAGCCGGCGTGATGCGGGCGTGTTCGGCCACTAGGCGGAACGGCTCAAATGCGCCAGCGGCGCGCGAGCGCGTCGGCCACGGTGAGGCTTCCGGTGCGGTTCACGGTGTGCACGCCAAGCAGCGCGCCGCCCTGCGGCGGCACGATCTGCCCGACCGGCCGCTCGGCGTAGGCTTGCGGCGACAGGCGCAGCACCCGGTTCAGGGTCACGCCGGCGCCGTAGCGCGGCACGCAGTTCTTCGCCGGGCGATAGAGCGCGCCGTCGCGCCAGTAGAGCGCACCCGCCGGGCGCGCGCCGCGCACGTCGGAGCGCACCGGGTTGCGCGCGTGGGGCTGCCACTCCCCCAGCAGCGAGGCGGCGTGGAACAGGTGCAGCTCGTCGTTGAAGATCGTGCTGTCGCCGGCGGCGCCGTTGGCGAACATCCACAGGCGCTCCGGCGAGCGCAGGAAGGTGGCGTCGACCAGGCGCACGCCGTCGAGCAGCACGCGCTCCAGGCGCCAGCGGCGCGGAAAATCGATGCAACGGTACGCCTCGACCGTGCGGTTTTTCGCGCTCTCCGGCACCAGGTAGAGCTGGCCGTCGTGCTCGAGCACGAACGGATGCGACAGGTGGTAGTCGCGCTCCAGCACGCGCACCGGCGCCGACCAGCGGCCGTCGGGCTCGAGCTCGAGCA
>DASRIR010000053.1:0-30590 GCA_035649875.1 Burkholderiales bacterium
TTCCCCGGCAGCGGCAGGCCGGCGTTGTTGAGCACCATCGCCATCAGCGTGTAGTACCCGTTGAGCGCGATCAGCTCGAGCGCACCGTCGAGGCCATAGCGCTTTTCGATCGCGGCAAAGGCGGCGTCCCCTGCCCGCCCCGTGGCATGCACCTCGCGGCAAAAGTCGTAAACGGGTTTTTCTTCCTCACCAAGGTTTCTCGGTTCGCGATTGGCCGCAATGGCCTCCACGATTTCTTTCGCCAAGCCCCCTTCCAGGGCGAGCTTCGAATGCATCACCCACTCGTGCTGGCAGGTCCAGCGGCGTGCGGTGATCAGCACGGCCAGTTCTTTCAGCTTGGGCGGCAGCTTGCCCTTCCAGCGCAGGTGCTCGCCGAGCTTCTGCAGTTTGCTGGCGAGCTCCGGATTGTGGAGCAGCGCGATGAACGGCCCGCGCACCTCGCCGCGCGGGCCGGCGGTGATCTCGGCCGCGACTTCGCGCTGCGCAGGGGTCAGCTGTTCAGGGGTGAGCTTCGGGAATCGTTGTGCCATGCTAGAAGCATGGCGGACGTCATCCTCGTCGTCCACTTCCTGATCGTGGTGTTCATCGTCGGCGGCCTGGTGTTGGTCTGGGTCGGCGGCGCGCTCGGCTGGGCGTGGGTGCGCAATCCGTGGTTCCGCTACCTGCACCTGGGGGCGATCGCCTTCGTCGCCGCCGAGGCGCTGCTCGGCGTCATGTGCCCCCTCACGGTGTGGGAAGACATGCTGCGCGGCGGCGCGCGTGCCGAGTCGTTCGTCGGCCGCTGGGTCCGTTACTTCCTCTTTTACCAGGCGCCGGAATGGGTGTTCACCGTCGCCTATGTGGCCTGGGCCGCGGCTACGCTGGCGACATTACGGCTCGTTCCGCCCAGGCGAAGAGCTGCCTGAAGACTTCCTCGCGGATTTCCGGGCGCGAGAGCGTGAGGTCGTGCAGCGCGCCGGGGAACGCCAGCACCGTCACGTCGGGGCCGAGGGTGCGCGACCAGCGCGCGATGTGCCGCCAGTCGAGCACGATGTCCGTCTCGTCGGAATGCATCGCGAGCACCGGGCAGCGAAGGTCGAGCCCGGCGTGCACTTTCGCGTGCGCGTCGGCGATGGCGCCGAGCCAGCCGTAGTACACCGGAAAGCCCGGAACGGGCTTGAGGGTGGTGTCGAACTCCCATCCCTGGTCGAGCAGCGCCTGCGTGTAGTCGGGCAGCAGCGCTTTCGCATCGTTGAGATAGGGGAAGAAGCGCCCGAGCGCCGCCGCCATGTGCAGCTGCGTGCGCCGCCAGTCGGGCAGGTTCCAGTCGAAAAACGGGCTGTTCAGCCAGAGCGCCTGTACGCGGTCGCGGTGCGGCCCTGCGTGCGCGTACAGCGCGCTGATCAGGCCACCGGTGGAATGCCCGGCGAGCAGCAGCGGCTCGCCGATCACGTCGATCGAGCGCGTGATGTCCGGGTAGTACTCCGCCACGTTCTTGCAGAAGTTCGGATGCTGGTGCGGCCGCAGCGAGCGTCCGTGCTTGCGCAGATCGAGCGCGTAGAAGGCGTAGCCCTCCATCGCAAAGCGCTCGGCGACGTGGCGCTGGAAAAAGTAATCGATGAAGCCGTGCACCCAGAGCACCGCCCCGCGCGGTGCCTCGCGCACCGGGTGGCGGACGAGCGTCGCGAGCACGCGCCCGTCGTAGTCGTCCGGGAATTCGAGCTCGAGCGCCTCGAACCCGGGCAGGAAGCGGTCAGGCTGCCAGGCTTGCATGGCGGGAGAGTGCCCAACGAACGTGCTCCCTGACTAGCGCGGACGGATGGTCCGCCCGGGAGCGCAATGCGGCCACCACGTGTAACGAAGTCGGCGCGTTGCCCAGCCCCACTGCCAGGTTGCGCAGCCAGCGCTCGTAGCCGATGCGCCGGATCGGCGAGCCGCGCAGCCGCTCGTCGAATTCGGACTCGGTCCATGAGAAGAGCTCGATCAGGCTCGCCTGGTCGAGCCCGTTCCTTGTCCGGAAATCCCCTTCAGTGGTTGGCTGGGCAAACCTGTTCCAGGGGCAGACGAGCTGGCAGTCGTCGCAGCCGTAGACGCGGTTGCCGATCAGCGGCCGCAGCTCCTCGGGGATGGCGCTCTTGTGCTCGATGGTCAGGTAGGAGATGCAGCGCCGTGCGTCGAGCTGGTAGGGTCCGCGAATCGCCTGCGTCGGACACACGTCGATACACGCCTGGCAGGTGCCGCAGCGCGCGGTCTCGGGCTCATCGAGCGGCAGCGGCAAGTCGCAATAGATCTCGCCGAGGAAAAACCACGAGCCCGCATCGCGGCTGAGGAGCAGCGTGTGCTTGCCGCGCCAGCCGATGCCGGCGCGTGCGGCGAGCTCGACTTCCATCACCGGCGCCGAATCCGTGAATGCGCGATAGCCGAACTCGCCGATCTCGTCGGCGATGCGTTCGCACAGCTTCTGCAGCCGGTCGCGCAGCACCTTGTGGTAGTCGCGGCCGCGGGCGTAGCGCGCAATGTTTGCCTGCTCAGGATGGGATTCGATTCCTTGCGCAGCATCGTTCAGGTAATCCATGCGGCACGAGATGACGCGCAGCGTGCCGGCCTTGAGCTCGCCGGGGCGCGCGCGGAGCGCGCCATGGCGCGCCATATACTCCATCTCGCCATGCCAGCCCTTGCCCAGCCACTCGAGCAGCCGCGGTTCTGCGGCCGAGAGGTCGGCATCGGCGATTCCGACTGCCTGGAAGCCGAGCTCCCGGCCCCAGCGCTTGATGCTCGAGCTTAAGCTGGCCAACCCCGAGTCCACGCTTCGGCTCGGCGAAGCGTTGGCGGCGGGAGCAGCGGCTGGGCGGGTGCTCTTCATCTCGGGGGACCTTGGCGCGGGCAAGACTACGCTCGTCAGGGGGCTGCTGCGGGGACTAGGGTACGCCGGGCGGGCCAAGAGCCCGACCTATGCCTTGGTTGAACCTTATACGTTTTCGAGCTTAGACTTATATCACTTTGATTTCTATCGTTTCAAAGATCAGTCGGAATGGCTGAACTCGGGCTTCCGGGAGCACTTCAATCCCGGCTCGCTCTGCGTGGTCGAGTGGCCGGAGAAAGCCGGGGAGCTGCTATCGCCGCCGGACCTGCACATCAGGCTGGAATTGGAAGGGGAAGCGCGCCGCGCAAGGCTGGAAGCTCGCTCGGATGCCGGGCGGGTCTGGCTTTCCTCCTTGCCCTCGTTGTCGGCGTAGCGCAAGCCCAGGTCCTGTCCTCGCGCATCTGGCCGGCGAAGGACTACACGCGCCTCACGCTCGAGTCGAAGGACAAGCTCGAGTACACCATCTTCAGCGTCAAGGACCCCGAGCGCCTGGTGCTCGACCTCGAGACGAGCGAGCTCACGCCCGCGCTATCCGAGCTGACCGGCAAGGTCGCTAGCGAGGATCCGTATATCCAGGGACTGCGCGTCGCACGCAACCGTCCCGGCGTCGTGCGGCTCGTGCTCGACCTCAAGGCCGAGGTAAGGCCGCAGATCTTCGCGCTTTCGCCGATCGCCGACTACGGCCATCGCTTGGTGCTCGACATTCATCCACTCGTGGCGGTGGACCCGCTCGCCGTGCTCATCGAGGAGACGCAGAAGCGCCCGGTGCCGGCGGCCAAGCCCGGCGTGGCCCGGCTCGCGACCATCGTCATCGATCCGGGCCACGGCGGCGAGGATCCCGGCGCCATCGGCCGCCGCGGCTCGCGCGAGAAAGACATCACCCTCACCATCGCGCGGCGCCTGAAGGCGCTGATCGACGAGGAGCCGACCATGCGCGCGCTCCTCACTCGCGACGGTGACTATTTCCTGCGGCTTGGTGACCGAGTGAAAAAAGCGCGCGACGTGCGCGCCGACCTCTTCGTCTCGATCCATGCCGACGCCTTCACGCGGCCGAACGTGCGCGGCTCTTCCGTGTTCGCGCTGTCGGACAAGCGCGCCACCTCGGAGCTTGCCCGCGCGCTTGCGAACAAGGAGAACCAGTCCGACCTTATCGGAGGCGTACCGATGAAGGGCATGGACGATCATCTCAAGCACACGCTGCGCGACCTGTCGCAGACCGCGACCATCGACCACAGCCTGCGCCTCGGCAGCTCGGTTCTGAAGCGGCTCGGCACCGTGAACGATCTGCACAAGCCCCACGTGGAGCAGGCGAGCTTCGCGGTGCTCACGGCGCACGACGTGCCCTCAATCCTGGTCGAGACCGCCTTTATCTCCAATCCGCAGGAGGAGCGGCGGCTGAACGACCACGCCTACCAGGACAAGCTCGCGCGCGCGATCCTGGAAGGCATCCGCGAGTACATCGCCAAGCATCCCCCGCGGCCCGGCGGGCCAACGACCCAGCTTCCGCTACCGGTTGCCTTGCGCAACTAGGCCGAGGTTCTCCAGCGTTCCAGCTTGTGCAGATTGCGCGTGAAGAAACGCCCGATGAAGCGCGGAATTTTCATTTCCCGCATCTTCTCCACCACGAACGCCTTCATCTCGTCGGCGGTCATGTCGGGCTGGGTAAAGCGGCCGTCGGCGTAGCAGTAGCTGCAGTAGCGGTCGCTCTTCGAGCGATCCGCGTTGGTGCCGCCGCCCTTGGGATCCTGCTTGAGCGGCATGCCGCAACTTTGGCAGTTGGTGTAGGTCACGGAAACCTCCTATTCGTCAAAGCTGTCCGCCTCGATTTCCAGATAGGCGCGATTGACGTTTCTTCCGATCACATAAGGGCGCTCGAAGCTATCCCACATTGAAAGGTCGAGGGACTTGCGGATCCTTTCCTCGCTCTGACCGTTGCGAAAGCCCTGTTTGACGCCGGCATAGAAGCGAGCCAGGCCGTCGCGCAGCGTGGCGACGTCTGCGAGCGCCATGACGTCGCCGTGGCCTGGCACGAAATGCACGGCGCCGAGCGTCTGCAGCTCGTCGAGCGTGCCGATCCAGTTCTTCACGAAGCCGTCCTGCAGCGTCGGCACCACTCGATTGACGAGCACGTCGCCCGCGACCAGCACCTTCTCGTCGGGCAGGTACACAAGCAGATCTCCCGCTGTGTGCGATCCGCGCGGAACCCATAACACCAACCGCACGCCCTCAACGAAGGCTTCCGTCTTCGTGCCCTCGGGATAGACACGCTCGGCGGGTACCGCCCGGGTCCCGTGAAGCGGCCGCCCGACCGCGGTTTCCATCATCTTCAGCCATTCTTCGGCGGTTTCCAGAACCAGCCTGCGGCACGTTTCGGAACTGATGAACGTCGCTCCCTCGAACGCGATGTTGCCGAGGTGGTGGTCGCCGTGGTGGTGCGTATTGACGACGTGGGTGACCGGCTTGTCCGTGATCCGGCGCACTGCGGCGGCGATATGCCTCCCCACCTCCGCCGTGCCGCCCGAGTCGACGAGGATCACCCCCTGGTCGCCCACGATCACCGTCGAATTGATCATGTATCCCTGGTTGAGGCGATTCGCATGCTGGACCGGCCCGAGGAGCACGTGAACCCGCTCGCTGAGCTTCACGACGCGGGGCTCCGGAAGCCGCAATTCCGGAACCGACTCGGCCTGCACCGCGCCGCACAGAAGGGCGGCCGCCAAGGCTGCTAACCGCACCATGGCTTCTACGACACCCCGGCACTGCGCCGCGAACGTACCCAGGCGACGAAGCCGGGCGAGACGGAAACCGCGACGATGATCAGAATGACTGCGGTGAGGTTGTTCTTCACGATCGGCTGGTTGCCGAACCAGTAGCCGAGAAGGCAAAGGGAGACAACCCAGACGAAAGCGCCGACCACGCAAAAGGCGAGGTAGCGCAGATAGGGCATGGCGCCGACGCCGGCGACGAACGGGACGTAGGTGCGCACGATCGGCACGAAGCGCGCGAGGATGATGGTCTTGCCACCGTGCTTCTCGTAGAAAGCGTGGGCGCGCGCGAGGTGCGCGGGATTGAACCAGCGCGAGCGTTCGTAGTGGAATACCTTGGGGCCGAGCCAGCGACCGACCCAGTAGTTGACGTTGTCGCCGCAGAGCGCCGCGGCGATGAGCGTGGCCATGACGGCGGCAATGTTCATGTCGCCGGCGGCGGCGACCGCCCCGGCGACGAAGAGCAGCGAGTCGCCCGGCAGGAAGGGCGTGACCACGAGGCCGGTTTCGCAGAATACGATCGCGAAGAGCAGCGCGTACACCCACACGCCGTGCTCGCGCACGAACTCGGCGAGATGCACGTCGAGATGCACCACGAGATCCCAGAACCACGCAAGCAGCTCCATCGCCCGATTGTATAATCCGCGCGTTCCTGGCATGTCCTCCGCCGTTCTTACCTCCCCGAGCGTCGAACGCGTGCGCGGCGCGCTCGCGCGCGCGGGACTCGCCGACACCATCGTCGAGCTGCCCGGCGCGGCGCGCACCGCGCGCGCCGCGGCCGAGTTCCTCGGCTGCGAGGTCGGCCAGATCGCGAACTCGCTCGTGTTTCGCGCCGAGACGAGCGACGGCGCGCTGCTCGTCATGTCCTCGGGTGCGAAGCGCGTCGACGTGGCGCGGCTTGGCGCGCTGGTGGGCGAGCCGGTCGGGAAGGCGGACGCGGACTTCGTGCGCCGCTACACCGGCTTCGTGATCGGCGGCGTCGCGCCGGTGGGCCACGGCCTCACGCGCACGTTCGTCGAGAAAAGCCTGGCCGCCTACCCGGAGCTCTGGGCCGCCGCGGGTCATCCGCACACCGTGTTCCGCCTGAGCTACGGCGAGCTGGTGCGCATCACCGCCGGCGACGAGGTCGAGCTCGCGTGATCCGCGTCCTGCCGGATCTGCTGGTCAGCCAGATCGCCGCCGGCGAAGTGGTCGAGCGTCCCGCTTCGGTGCTGAAGGAGCTGCTGGAGAACAGCGTCGACGCCGGCGCGCAGGCGGTCACCGTGCTGCTCGACGCCGGCGGCATCAAGCGGGTCCAGGTCGAGGACGACGGCGCGGGCATCGCGCGCGGCGAGCTGCCGCTCGCGCTCGCGCGCCACGCAACCAGCAAGATCGCGAGCCTGGACGATCTCGAGGGCGTCGCGACCATGGGATTCCGCGGCGAGGCGCTCGCCTCGATCGCCTCGGTCTCGCGGCTCTCGATCACCAGCCGCACGCGCGAGGCCGCGCATGGCGCGGCGATCTCGGCCGAGGGCGCGCGCGTCGGCGAGGTACAGCCGGCGGCGCGCGCGCAAGGCACCACGGTGTCGGTCGAGGACCTGTACTTCAACACACCGGCGCGGCGCAAGTTCCTGCGCACCGAGGCCACCGAGTTCGGCCACTGCGACGAAGTATTCCGCCGCATCGCGCTCGCGCACGCCGGCACCGCTTTCATGCTCAAGCACAACGGCCGCGTCAGCCATGTGCTGCGCGCACAACCGCACGCCGCGCGCGCCGCTGCGCTGCTGGGCGATGGCTTTTCGCCGGCCAGCGTGGAAATCGAAGCGCAGAGCGGCACGCTTAGGCTATCCGGGAGGGCCGGCACGCCGCAGGCCGAAGGCGGGCAATACTTTTTCGTGAACGGACGCTACGTGCGCGATCGCCTGCTCGCGCACGCGGTGCGCGAAGCCTATTCCCAGCTGCTGCACGGCGAGCGCCAGCCGGCGTACGTGCTGTTTCTCGAGCTCGATCCGCGCGGTGTCGACGTCAACGTACATCCGGCGAAGACCGAGGTGCGCTTCCGCGACCCCCGCGCGGTGCATCAGTTCGTCTTTCATGCGCTGCAGCGCGCGCTTTCGCCGAGCGCCGCCGAGGCGCCGGTGGCGTATGCGTCGGTCTCCCACGGCGCGCCGATTCAGGCGGGGTTCGGCCTGGCGCAGCCGGTTGCGGCATACGAGTCCTTCGTGAGGTCGGCCAGCGCAGCGCCGTTGCCGAGCTCGGAGAAGGCGCCCCCGCTCGGCTATGCGCTCGCACAGCTCCACGGGGTTTACGTGCTGGCACAGAACGAGGCGGGTCTCGTGCTCGTCGACATGCACGCCGCGCACGAGCGCATCGTGATGGAAAAGCTGAAGGCCAACCTCGACGCCGGCGCGGTGCAGCGCCAGAGCCTGCTCGTCCCGGCGGTATTTGCCGCCGAGGCACTGGATGTGGCAACCGCCAGCGAAAGCTCAGAAGCGCTCGAGCGGCTGGGGCTCGAGCTCACGATCTCGGGCCCGAACGAGCTCGCGGTGCGCGCGGCGCCTGCCGCGCTCGCCGGCGGCGACATCGTCGGGCTCGCGCGCGGCGTGCTGAAGGAGATCCGCGAGTACGGCGCGAGCCAGGTGCTGTCCGCGCGGCAGAACGAGCTGCTCGCGACCATGGCGTGTCATGCCGCGGTGCGCGCGCATCGGGCGCTGAGCGTGGTGGAAATGAACGCGCTCCTGCGCGAGATGGAGGAAACCGAGCGCTCGGGGAGCTGCAACCACGGGCGGCCGACCTGGTACCAGCTCACGCTCTCGGACCTGGACAAGCTTTTCATGCGCGGCCGATGAAAGTCATGCTCGTCACCGGCGGCGGCCGCGGCATCGGCGCGGCCACCGCCCTGCTCGCCGCGCAGCGCGGCTATGCGGTCGCGGTCAATTACCTGAAGAACAGCGAGGCCGCGCACCGCCTGGTGCAGCAGATCGGAAAGGGAAAAGCGATTGCCGTAGCGGGCGACGTGGCATCCGAATCGGACGTGACGCGCATGTTCAAGACGGTCGATGACAAGCTCGGACGCCTGACGGCGCTCGTCAACAACGCCGGCATCGTCGACCGCGGCACGCGCGTGGAGGCCATGTCGGCCGAGCGCATCCAGCGCATGCTAGCGGTGAACGTCACCGGGAGCTTCCTGTGCGCGCGCGAGGCGGTGAAGCGCATGTCGACGCGCCATGGCGGGAACGGCGGCGCCATCGTCAACGTTTCCTCGGTGGCCGCGCGGCTCGGCGGACCCGGCGAATACGTCGACTACGCCGCCTCCAAGGGCGCGATCGACACCTTCACCATCGGCCTCGCGAAGGAGGTCGGCGCCGAAGGCATCCGCGTCAACGCGGTGCGGCCGGGCGTGATCCGCACCGAGATCCACCTCGTGAGCGGCGACCCGAGCCGCGTCGAGCGCATCGGCGGCAGCGCGCCGCTGCAGCGCCCGGGCGAGCCCGACGAGATCGCGCGCACCATCGTCTGGCTCGCCTCCGACGAGGCTTCCTACATTACCGGCGCCCTGCTCGACGTCTCCGGCGGGCGGTAGCGAGCGCGCATTTCTTGCGTCCCACCGTCTTCACGCTTCTCGGCCCGACCGCGAGCGGCAAGTCGGGCATCGCGATCAAGGCCGCGGAGAAGCTGCCCCTCGAGATCGTGTCGATGGATTCGGCGCTGGTCTACCGCGGCATGGACATCGGCACCGCCAAGCCGAGCGCCGCGCTGCGCGCCCAGGTGCCGCATCACCTGATCGACATCATCGATCCCGACCAGAGCTATTCGGCGGGGCGATGGCGCGAGGACGCGATCAAAGCGGTCCTGAACGTTCTTCGAGAAAACAGAATCCCGCTGCTGGTGGGCGGCACGATGCTCTACTACCGCGCGCTCAGCGCGGGTCTCGACAATTTGCCGCAGGCCGACGCGCGCGTGCGGGCCGAAATCGATCGCGAGGCGGAGCGTCGCGGCTGGCCCGCGCTGCACGCCGAGCTCGCGCAGGTCGACGCCAGGGCGGCGAGCCGCATCGCGCCGAACGACCCGCAACGCATCCAGCGCGCGCTGGAGGTCTGGCGCATTACCGGCAGGCCGCTGACCGAGCTGCAGGGCGTCTCGGCCAGCGACCTGCCGTTCGAGCTGCGCGGCATCGCGATCATTCCCGAGCGCGCGGTGCTGCACGAACGCATTGCGCAGCGCTTCGACGCCATGCTGCGCCTGGGCCTGGTCGACGAGGTGAAGACGCTGCGCAAGAAGCACCGCCTGAGCGCCGCGCTGCCCAGCATGCGCGCGGTCGGCTACCGCCAGGTGTGGGAGTACCTCGAGGGCAAGTCGGACAAGGAAACCATGCGCGCGCGCGCCATTGCCGCCACGAGACAGCTCGCGAAAAGGCAGCTCACCTGGCTGCGCAGCTTCTCCGGCCTAGTCCGGCTCGACGCCGGCGGCGCGCAGGATCCGGCGATAGCTTTCCATCTGCTCCTTGACGAAAGCCGCCAGCTTCTCCGGCGATGACGGGCTGAGCGCAAACGCCTGCTTCTCCATCGCCGCCTGCACGTCGGCGCGGCCCATCGCGGCGACGAACTCCTTGTTCAGGCGCTCGACCACCTCGCGCGGCATTTTCGCCGGGCCGAAAAGCCCGGCCCAGGAGGTGATGGAGAATTGCGGCATGCCGGCTTCGCCGATGGTGGGCACTTCTGGCAGCAGGTGGCTGCGCTTGCCGAGCGTGGTGACGATGGCGCGCAGCTTGCCTTCGCGCACCTGCGGCACCGCGGTGCTCGAGGATGCAAACATGAGCTGCACGCGGCCGGCGACGAGATCGGTCATCGCCTGCGGCTCGCCCTTGTAAGGCACGTGGACCAGCTGGATCTTCGCGAGCGTGGCGAAGTAAGCGGTCGACACGATGCCGGTGGTATTGCCGGTGGCGTAATTGAGCTTGCCCGGATTCGACCGCGCGTACGCGATCAGCTCGTTCAGCGTCTTCGCCGGCACGCTCGGATGCACCACGATGAAGAAGCTGTAGCGCCCGATATCGGTGATCGGCGTGAAATCAGCAACCGGGTCGTAGGGCGGGCTTTTCTTCATCGCCGGCACCGCCGACATCGGGCTGTTGGTCGCCATGATCAGCGTGTAGCCGTCCGGCGGCGACTTCGCGACCTCCGCCGCGGCGATCGCGCCGTCCGCGCCGGCCTTGTTCTCCACCACGACGGTCTGACCGATCGATTGCGAGACCGACTGCGCCAGCACGCGCGTGATCGTGTCCGTCGCAGATCCCGCCGGGAAGGGAACCACCAGGCGGATGGGCTTCGAGGGGTATTGTCCCCACGCCGGCAGAGAGAGCACACACAGCAGCGCCGCGAGCACGATCTTCATGCGTTTCCTCACTCGTTCTTGTAGACCCCGCGGATATTAAGCGCGGCTAGGAAAAACTGCAGCCCGACCAGGGCATAGGCGCGGTCGTGGACGCCCCACGCGGTCCACAGCACATTGCTCGCGAGGAAGCACCAGAAGCCGACGACGCGCTTGTGCGGAGAACGCGACGCCACGAGGTATGCCGCCACTACAGTCACCACCATGGCCGGCCATTGCAGGTAGTCAAGATAGTCCATAGGAAGGCTAGACCCTAGAATTCGCCCACTCGTTCAGGAGAGTTCATGGAAATCGGAATCGTGGGCCTGGGGCGCATGGGCGCCGGCATGGCGCGGCGCCTCGCGCACGGCGGCGTTCGGGTGGTCTGCTACGACCAGGCAGAGGCCGCGCACCAGGCCCTGGCGGAAGAAACCAACGTCGAATGCGCCGAGAATCTCGCCGCGCTGTGTGCGCGGCTGACAGGCGAACGCGTGATCGTGCTTTCCCTGCCGGCCGGCGAAGCGGTGGAGGACACGATCCGCGAACTGCTGCCGCTTTGCTCCGCGGGCGACACGATCGTCGATTGCGGAAACAGCTACTACCGCGACTCGAAGCGCCGCGCGCTCGCCCTTTCGCAGCAAGGCCTGCGCTACATCGATGCCGGCGTCTCGGGCGGCATCCACGGCCTGGAAGCCGGCTTCTGCCTGATGCTGGGCGGCACGCCGAAGTCGATCGAGATCTTCGAGCCCTACGCCAGGCTGCTCGCGCCCGGGTCCGAGCAGGGCTGGCTGCACTGCGGGCCGAACGGCGCCGGCCACTTCGCCAAGATGATCCACAACGGCATCGAGTACGGGATGATGCAGGCGCTCGCAGAGGGCTTCGCGCTGCTCGCCGCGCGCAAGGACCTGGACATCGACGTCGGGCGCCTCGCCGAGACCTGGCGCCACGGCAGCGTGGTGCGCTCCTGGCTGCTCGATCTATGCGCCGGCATCCTCAAGGACGAGAACATCCTCGAGATCGCGCCCGTGGTCGCCGACTCGGGCGAGGGGCGCTGGACCGCGCTCGAGGCAATCGAGCTCGGCGTGCCGGCGCCGGCGATCATCGCCGCCCTCATGAACCGCTTTTCGAGCCAGGGACGCTCGGACTACGCGCGGCGCCTGCTCGCGATGATGCGCGCGCGCTTCGGCGGCCACGCCACCGAGAAGCTGCGTCCGGGATGATCGTGCTGGTGATGGGCGTCGCCGGCGTGGGCAAGACCACGATCGGCACGGCGCTCGCACGCGAGCTCGGCTGGCGCTTCATCGACGCCGACGACTACCATCCGCCGCAGAACGTGGCCAAGATGAAGGCCGGCATCCCGCTCGAGGATGCGGATCGGTGGCCGTGGCTCGCCCGGCTCAACAAGGAAATGAAGGACCTCGAGACCGCGGTGCTCGCCTGCTCGGCCCTGAAGGCGAGCTATCGCGAGCGGCTGTTGCAGGGAATGCCGCGGTTCACCATCGTGCACCTGCACGGCAACTTCGAGCTGATCAGCGCGCGGATGAAAACGCGCGAGCACCGCTACATGCCGGCGGCGCTGCTCAAAAGCCAGTTCGCGACCCTCGAGCCGCCGGCCGACGCGATCGCGATCGACGTCGCCGCCACCACCGAAGCTTGCGTGGCGGCGATTCTCCTGGCGCTCCGCAAGTCGTGATGAATGACCCGGTACCCCCGAGATCGTAGGAGGCGGAGGCCATCTCCACCATCCCACGAACCGGGGTACCGATCTTCGTCGGACTTCGTCAAGCCTGGTCTCCCAGAACACCCGCGCGTGCCGGCGCCCCCGCCACCAGCACCTGAAGCTCGATCGCCCGCATGACCGCTGCTGCAGCGCAATGCACTTCGAGCTTGCGGTAAGCGTTCTTGATATGGCTCGCCACGGTGTGCGCCGAGATCCCGAGTCGCGTGCCGATTTCGGCGTAACTGCAGCCGCTCGCCAGCAGGCGCAGCACATCAGCTTCTCGCAACGTGAGCATGCGGTCTCCCTAGTTTCCGAGGTGAACCTTGTAGCGCGCGCCGTTGGAGAAATTGCAGGTACCCGCGCCCTGCATCGGCGAGGACATCTGGTACTCGCAGCTCATGAAGGCGCCGCTCGGGCCCCAGGCGCTCGCGATGCCCTTGCGGTCGTCGCCCGACACGCGGGTCGCTTCCCCGGTGAGCAGCTCGCCCGCGTACTGCAGCTGGAAGCGACCCTTGCCGGTCATCATGTTGGTCACCGTGCCCGAGACCATGCCGGTCTGGGTCGCGATGTCGTTCTCCGGATAGAGGCGCGCGGTCAGCGCCTTCGGCAGCCCGGGCTGCGACGGCGCCGCGACTGGAACCGGTCCGCCGGGAAACGGCGGCGCGGGATGCGTCGGGATGTAGATGGCGTAGTTACCCGCCTGGTCCACCGGTACCACGTAGCAGCCGGCAAGCCCGAAGGCCTGCAGGCCGATTGCTAGCGCAAGTTTCGTGAGTTTCATGGTGTGCTCCCGTAAGGTCCAGAGCCCCCTGCCCTGGGTGACGCCAGCATTGGGGAGGAGCACAGCCCGATCGGTTACCGATCGGTTACGGCTGCCTTAAATTCGCTAAGCGGGTCAATCTCAAGGCATTTTTCATGCAGCGCGCGCGCTCGGGCTTCCTCGCCGCGCTCCCGCCACTGGCGGCAAACCCTCGCCAGCACGCGGGAGAAACGGCTGCGAAGGCGCTCGCGCGCCGGGATCATCCAGGCAGCATCCGCGTCGTCCGCCATGAAGCTGCCGCGATAAAGCGATAGCAGCCGATCGACCATCTTCTCCAGCTGTTCGCCGTGGGCCGACTCCAAGTCCGAAGCGAGCTGCTCGAACGCCCATGTGTCGAGCCAGAAGTAGCGCCGGTCGAGCGACAGGCGCCCCTCGTGCAACGTCACCGCGCGGTCTTCGCCGAGCAGCTTGCGCAGACGGTGCAGCGTGCTGGTGAACGAACGATGCGCCGAGTCGCCATCGATGCGCGGCCAAAGCGCGTCGGTGACCTTGCTCTCGCTCACCTGCTCGCCGCCGTAAGCGATGAGCAGCTTGAGCAGCTCGAGCGGGCGCTTCTTCGCTTTCCCGTTGCCGGCGCCGAGCGGCTCGCCGTGGCGCAGCAGCCGGAAGCCGCCGAAAGTCTGCACGCGGTAGGTCCAGGGCCAGCCTTCGACCGCGAGCGGAGGCTGCTCGGGCACGAGCGCGCGGCGCTTGATCAGGCTGCGCACGTAGTCGGGCTCGACGCCCGCTTCGAGCGCGTGCGCGAGCGCACGCGCCACCGCGGCCGGGCGCCACCAGAGGAAATGGCTGTAGCCGTATTCGCGGCCGAGGCCGAGGCCGCGCCGCAGCGCGGCGAGGCCGGTACGCTGGCGGCCGTGCGCGAGCGCGATCTGCCCGAAGCCGACCAGGCAGGCGAACTCGAGGTGCCGGTTGTCGATTCCCTCGACGATGCCGCGCAGCGTCTGCAGGTGAGCAATGCATTTGCGCTCGTCGCCGCACTCAGCCAGGATCTCGGCCAGCGCGAGCCGGCACAGCACCTCGAACAGCGGGCAGCCGACCTCGATCGCCATGCGCAGCGCCGCCTTTTCCTCCTGCAGCGCGGTCATCAGGTCCTTGCGCAGCATCGCCTCCCACGCCTGGAAGTGGTGATACAGGCAGCGGTTGAAGCGCCCCGCGCTAGCAGTGCGCGCGGCGAGCTCGCGCGCGATAGCCTGCGCCTGCGCGAGGTTGCCGCTGCCGAGCGCGCCGCCGTAGCCGTAGACCAGCAGCTGGAAGGTCCAGGTGTGCACGCCGGTGGCGTGCGCGATCTCGAGGCCCTCGCGCATCGCCTTCTCGCACGCCGCGCCGTCGGCGGTGAGCATCGCGTACATCGTCTCGATGTTTTTCAGCGTGATGAGCGAGAACGGCGAGACGCCGCTCGCGCCGGCGGCCTCGCGCATCGCCGCGATCAGCTCGGCCGCGCGCGCGTAAAGCCCCGTCCACATCAGCGTGAGCGACGCGAGCAGGCCGACGAACATGCGCAGGTTCACGTCGGGCTGGGAAGACGAGGCGCCGAGCGCGCGCTCGATCCAGCGCTTGATGTCGCGCCGCTGCGGCTGGCGCAGCGTCAGCGAGAACAGCATGCTGCACGCGACGCGCGCCTCGGCCTCGCGCGAAAGCGGCAGCGGACCGTCCTTCTCCGCCGCGTCCAGCACCGCGATCCAGCGATCGAGCAGCGAGCAGTCGTCGAGCTCGTAGAGGATCGCATACATCGCGCCGGAAGCGGCAAGCACCGTGCCCGCGCCATCGCCTTGCGCGCGGAACAGCTCGAACGCGCGCTCGTAGAGGATGCGGCCTTCGCGCGGCGCGAGCTGCGCCTGGCTCGACGCCGCCCAGTAGATGGTCCAGGGACGCTTCGCCTGCACCTCGGCCGGCAGCTCCTCGACCCAGCGCGCGATGGTCTCGCCGCGCCCCTGGTCGAGCAGCGCGGCGGCGTGCGCCTCGATCAGGCGCGCCATCTCGCCCCAGTCGTGGCAATCGCGGTAGAGCGCGACCGCGTCCTCGATGCGCCCCGCCTGCTCCATCTGCGCGGCCGACGCTCTCTGCAGCTCGCGCCGGCGCTCTTTGGGCAGCGCCTCGCCGGCGCGCGCCTGCAGGAAGTCGCGCAGCATCGGGTGGTACTGGTACAGCGGCTCGGGCTGCGTATCGCGCACCGCGACGAAGTAGTTGTTGCGCGTGAGCTCGGCGAGCAGCTCCGCGGTGCCCTCGTCGCCGGCGAGCGCGCGCGCCATGGCGGTAGTCATCTCGGGCAGGTACGCGGTGTGCAACAGAAACCGCTGCGTGCGCGCGTCGGATTTCTGGAAGATCTCTCCCGCGAGGTAGTCGAACACGAGCTGGCGGCTCAATGAGCCGGGCGGGTCGGAGATCCTGCCCTGCTCGAGCATCAGCACCAGTCCTGCCGCCCAGCCCTGCGTGCGCGCGTAGAGCGCGTCCACTGCCTCGGCGGTGAACCCGGGCCTGCGCTTGGCGGCGATCGCTCCCGCCTCCTCGCGCGTCAGGCGCAATTCGTCCCAGCCGATGAGCGAAAGCACCTGGTTCGCGCGCAGTCGCGTCAGCGCCGCGGGCGGGTCGCCGCGGCTGATGATCAGCACGCGTCCGCCGGGCGGCAGCGTCTCGAGCGCGACGCGCATCACTTCGTGCAGCTGCGAGGACGCGGGAACCGCGTGGTAGCCGTCGAAAACCACGGCGAACGGCGCCTTGAGCTGCGCGTAGAGCCGCTCGAAGTAGCGGCGCGCGAACACCGCGAGCCCCGGCTGGTGCTCGGGGGTCAGCAGCGGTAGCCGCTCGCGCTCGCCTTCGAGCGAGGCCGCGGCGAGGCTCAAGTAATAGAAGAAGGTGGCGACGTCGGCATCGCCCTCGTCGAGCTGGTACCAGAGCGAGGCGACGCCGGCGTGCTCGAGCCAGCCCGCGGTCAGCGTGGTCTTGCCGCAACCCGGCGGGCCGGTGACCCAAGTGACGGGAATCTTGCGCGAGAGCAGGCCGAACAAGCGCTTGCGCGGCAGCACGCCGGCCACGCTTGGCCGCGTCGTCTTGCCCAGCGACACCTGGCCTGCCTTCATGTCATTCGCCCCTAACCGCCCCCTCGCGTCTCGGGTCGGCCCCCCCGCGCCAGCCGCCGGGCAACCGTTGGATGCCATGCAGCCCGCTTGTCAGGGGAATTCTATCTACCTGGTGGCCGCGCTCCATCAACGAAGTCACGGATTGCTCGTAGCGGCTGCCCTGCTCGATCAGGGTGGGGCCGTTGCGCGAGCCGAAGTTCGGCAGCTCGATCGCCGCCTGGATCCCGAGGCCCCAGCCTAGCGCGCCGACCAGCGCCTTGGCCACGTAGTTGATGATCATCGACCCCCCCGGAGAGCCGACCGCCAGCGCGGGCTGCTGGTCGTGGAAAACCACCGTGGGGGTCATGCTGCTCCTCGGGCGCTTGCCGCCGGCGACGGAATTGGGTCCGCCGGGCGCGAAGTCGAAGTCGGTGAGCTGGTTATTGAGCAGAAAGCCGCGCACCATGATGCGGCTACCGAACGCACTTTCGATCGTGGTGGTCATCGACACGATGTCGCCGCGCGCATCGACGATCGAGAAGTGGCTGGTGCCGGCTTCGGTATCGCCGGGCGCGGCCAGCTGCAGCGCGCGCTCGCCGATCAGCTTCGCTCTCTTGTCCAGGTAATTCGAATCGAGCAGCGCTTGCGCGGGGACGGGAACGAAGTCCGGGTCGCCAAGGTAGCGCGCGCGGTCGGCGTAGGCCAGCTTGCCGGCTTCGGCGAAGAGATGCAGCGCCGCGGGCGACTGCGGCGGCGCGCGCGTGAAGCCGGCGCGCTCGAGCAGGCCGAGCATCTGCAGCACCGCGACTCCACCCGAGCTTGGGGGGCCCATCGAGCATACGCGCCAGTCGCGATAGGGACCGCACACCGGCTCGCGTTCGAGCGCGCGGTACCTCTGCAAATCGTCCTCGCTCATGTCGCCGGGCCTGGCGTGCGTGCGCACGGCGAGGACCATGTCCTTGGCGATGTCCCCTTCGTAGAACACGCCCGCCCCGCCGCGCGCGATCGCGCGCAGCGTTTCGGCGTATTCGCGGTTGACAATGCGCGGCCCCGAGTAATAGACCTTGCGCGCCGCCGCATCCTCGCGCAGAAAGCGCTCGCGCTCGAGCGCCTCGCGCAGCTTGGGCGACGCGTCGAAGCCCTGGTCGGCGATCCTGATCGCGGCGTCGAAGAGCTCGTGCCACGGCAAGCGTCCGTGGCGCTGGTGGGCGAGCTCGAGCATGCGCAGCACGCCGGGCACGCCGACGGCGCGGCCGCTGACGGCGGCCTCGAGAAATGGAAGTGGCTTGTTTTGTGAGTCCAGGAACCGATCGGGTTTCGCCGCCGACGGCGCCGTCTCGCGGCCGTCGTAGGTGCGCAGTTTCTTCTCGGTCTCCGACCAGTGCAGCATGAATGCGCCGCCGCCGATGCCTGAAGATTCGGGCTCGACCAGGCCGAGCACCATCTGCACTGCGATCGCCGCATCGACCGCCGAGCCGCCGCGCTTCAGCACCTCGGCGCCGGCTTCGGCCGCGAGCGGGCTCGCCGCCGCGACCATGTAGCGCTGGGCGACGCCCGCCTCGCGCGGCGCCGCGCAGCCGCCCAGGATGAAAGCAACGAGGGCCGCCGCAGCCGCCGGGACCAGGCGCCTCATTGCACGCGGTAGAAGTACAGCTCCTCGACGACTTCGTTGACGACGTCTTGATAAACGTGCTTCACCCACCGCTTGGCGGCCTGTGCGGCGCAGGTGCCGCAAACGAAAAGGGCGGCCATCGCCGCCCTTCTTGCCAGCCCCTGTACGGACGTACTCACACCATCAACGGTACGACAAGTAGCGCCACGATGTTGATGATCTTGATGAGCGGGTTCACCGCGGGACCAGCGGTGTCCTTGTAGGGATCGCCCACCGTGTCGCCGGTCACCGCGGCCTTGTGCGCCTCCGAGCCCTTGCCGCCGTGGTGGCCGTCCTCGATGTACTTCTTCGCGTTGTCCCAGGCGCCACCGCCGGTGCACATCGAGATTGCCACGAACAGGCCGGTGACGATGGTGCCCATCAGCACGCCGCCGAGCGCCTGCGCGCCCGCCACGGTGCCGCCGATCGCGCCGAAGCCGAGGCCGACGACGATCGGCACCAAAACCGGCAGCAGCGACGGCACCATCATTTCGCGGATTGCCGCCCGCGTCAGCATGTCGACTGCGGTGCCGTACTGCGGTTTGGCGGTGCCTGCCATGATGCCCGGGATCTCCTTGAACTGGCGACGCACTTCCAGCACCACCGCGCCCGCGGCGCGGCCGACGGCTTCCATCGCCATCGCGCCGAACAGGTACGGCACCATCCCGCCGATGAACAGCCCGATGATCACGTAGTGGTTGGAAAGGTCGAACGACACGCTCTTGCCCGCGGACTCGAGGGCGTGCGTGAAATCCGCGAACAGCACGAGCGCCGCGAGGCCGGCCGAGCCGATGGCGTACCCCTTGGTGACCGCCTTGGTGGTGTTGCCCACCGCGTCGAGCGGATCGGTGATGGCGCGCACCGAGTCCGGCAGGTCGGCCATTTCGGCGATGCCGCCGGCGTTGTCGGTAATCGGACCGTAAGCGTCGAGCGCGACGATGATTCCCGCCATCGACAGCATCGAGGTCGCGGCGATCGCGATGCCGTACAGGCCGGCGAGCGCGTAGGACACGAGAATCGCAACGCATACGCCAATCACCGGCCAGGCGGTGGATTTCATCGACACGCCGAGGCCAGCGATGATGTTGGTGGCGTGCCCGGTCACGCTCGCGTCGGCGACATGGCGTACCGGCTTGAACTGCGTGCCGGTGTAGTACTCGGTGATCCACACGAGGAAGCCGGTGAGCGCGAGACCCACGACCGCCGCGCCCCACAGGTGGTACACCTTGAGCATCTTCTTGCCACCGGCGACGTCGAACGGCACCGTTTCGAGCACCTCACCCATGACGAGCATCGTGATCGGCCAGAAGGCGATCACCGCCAGGATGCCGGCGACCCACAGGCCGCGGTACAGCGCCGGCATGACGTTGGCGTCGCCGGGCTTGGCGCGCACGAACAAGGTGCCGGCAATCGATGCGATGATCGCGAAGCCGCCGAGCGCGAGCGGATAGACCAGCGCCGCAGGGCTGGTGGTCTGCACCATCAGCGCGCCGAGCAGCATGGTGGCGATGATCGTCACCGCGTAGGTCTCGAACAGGTCGGCCGCCATGCCGGCGCAGTCGCCGACGTTGTCGCCCACGTTGTCGGCAATGACCGCGGGGTTGCGCGGATCGTCTTCCGGAATTCCGGCCTCGACCTTGCCGACCAGGTCGGCGCCCACGTCGGCGCCCTTGGTGAAGATGCCGCCGCCGAGTCGCGCGAAGATCGAGATCAGCGAGCCGCCGAACGCGAGTCCCACCAGCGGCTGGATCACGTGCGCGAGGTTCGACTTGTCGAGCGCGTTGGCGTAGAGCAGCGCGTAGTAGCCCGCGACGCCGAGCAGGCCGAGGCCGACCACCAGCATGCCGGTGATCGCGCCGCCGCGGAACGCGACCTGCAGCGCCTCGTTCAGGCCCACGCGCGCCGCTTCGGCGGTACGCACGTTGGCGCGCACCGAGATGTTCATGCCGATGATGCCCGAGGCGCCGGAGAGCAGCGCGCCGAGCAGGAAGCCCCAAGCCGTGGCCCAGCCGAGCGCCGGCACGAAGCCGATCACCAGGAACAGCACCACGCCCACGATCGAGATGGTCTTGTACTGCCGCCAGAGGTAGGCGACCGCGCCTTCGCGCACCGCCGCCGAGATCTCGCGCATGCGCTCGTTGCCGTCGGGCAGGGCAAGAATGCGCGTGCTCTGCCAGATGCCGTAGACGATCGCGAGGACCGCGCAGACGAGCGCGAAGATAAGACCTGCCGTCATCGTGCTTCTCCCTGAATTTCCCTACGAAGGGGCGAAATTTTATCAGTATCGAGTCAACTGAGCGCGGCGAGCGCGCGCTGCTTGACCTCGTCGACGCTGCCGCGGCCCGAGATCTTTCGATACTTCACCGGCTCCTGCTGGTAGTGCTGGATCAGCGGCCGCGTCTGCTTGCGGTAGACCTCGAGCCGCTTGCGCACGGTCTCTTCCTTGTCGTCGTCGCGCTGCACCAACGCCTCCCCGGTGGCGTCGTCCCTGCCCTCGGCCTTCGGCGGATTGAACCGCACGTGGTACACGCGCCCTGACCCGGGGTGCACGCGCCGCCCGCTCATGCGGGAGATGATCTCCTCGTCCTGCACGTCAATCTCGAGCACGTAGTCGATGGCGATGCCGGCCTCCTTCAGCGCCTCGGCCTGCCGGATGGTGCGCGGAAAGCCGTCGAACAGGTAGCCGCGCTTGCAGTCGGGGGACTTGAGGCGCTCCTTCACCAGGCCGATGATGATGTCGTCGGACACGAGGTGGCCCGCGTCCATTACCTTCTGCGCCTCCTTGCCGAGCGCGGTGCCGGCCTTGATCGCGGCGCGCAGCATGTCACCGGTGGAGATCTGCGGAATGCCGAACTTCCCGCGGATGAAATTCGCCTGCGTGCCCTTCCCCGCGCCGGGCGGGCCGAGAAGTATCAGCCTCATGCAGCGAGCATTCTACGCACCGCTTCGAGGTCTTCGGGCGTGTCGACCCCGGGCGGGATCTCGGTTTCGCTCACCGCGACGGCGATGCGGTGGCCGTGCCAGAGCACGCGCAGTTGCTCCAGCGCCTCGCTTTTCTCCAGCGCTGGGGGCTTGAGCCGTGCGTACTTCTTCAGAAAGCCCACGCGGTATCCGTAGATGCCCGCGTGGCGATAGCAGCTCGCCTCGGGCGCGCGGGGGTATGGAATGCGCGAGCGCGAGAAGTAGAGCGCGTAGCCCCCGGCGTCCAGCACGACCTTGACGACGTTCGGGTTCGCGAGCGACGCCTCGTCGTCGATCGCGTGGCACGCGGTGGACACCGCGGCTTCGCGCTTTTTCTCCAGGGTTCGAGCGACCTGGGCAATCAGCCTGGGCGCGATGAGCGGCTCGTCGCCCTGCACGTTCACCACGATCTGCCGGTCACCCAGTCTCAGTTTCTTTGCCGCTTCCGCAAGGCGATCGGTGCCGGAGGCATGATCGGCGCGCGTCATGATCGCCTGGTGTCCATGCGCACGCACCGCGGCGGCGATACGCTCGTCGTCGGTCGCGACATGCACCGCGGCGGCGCCGCTCTTTGCGGCGCGCTCGCAGACGCGGACCACCATCGGCTTGCCGGCGATGTCGGCGAGCGGCTTGCCGGGGAAACGCGTCGACGCGTACCTCGCCGGGATGATGACGACGAAACGCAAGAAACTAGCTCACTTCTTCTTCGGGAGCGAGCTTCCGCGCTTCTTCTTCCAGCATCACCGGAATGCCGTCCTTCACCGGGTAGCCGAGGCGGTCGGCCTTGCAGACGAGCTCCGCCGGCTGCTTGCGGTAGACGAGCTTGCCCTTGCAGAGAGGGCACACCAGGATCTCAAGCAGCCTTGGGTCGACGGAACTCATCGAGCTTTCTCAAGAGCCATGCGCCGAACCCGGGATCGAGCTTCGCGCTCACCGGAAGCACCCACCACTCGGGCCGCGCCGCGCTGCGCAATTTTACCGCGTCTTTCTCGGTGAGGATCACCGGCAGCCCGTCGCCGAACTCCAGGTCGCGCGCGCTGAACGGATGGTGGTCGGGAAACGGATGCGGAATCACCTTCAGGCCCGCGGCGCCGAGATGCAGGAAGAAGCGGTTCGGATCGCCGATGCCCGCGGCGGCGTGCACCTTCTGGCCGGCGAACGCCTTGAGCGGGCGGCGCTCGCGCGCGTCGGTCATGCGATGCATCTCTTCGCCTTCCAATTTCATTGCATATCCGGTTACGGCCGAGCCACGCGCGACCACCGCGTCCACCGTCCTCAAGCGCAGGCGCGGCTCGCGCAGCGGCCCGGCCGGCAGCAGGAAGCCGTTGCCCAGGCCGCGCGCGTCCACCACCGCGATCTCGACGTCGCGCCGGATGCGGTAGTGCTGCAGGCCATCGTCCAGCACCAGCACGTTTACGTCCGGGTGCGCGGCACGCAGCGCCGCGGCGACCGCGATGCGGTCGGCCCCGACCCACACCGGGCAGCCGCTGCGGCGGGCGAGCACGATCGGCTCGTCGCCGACCTCCGCCGCGTCGGAGGCAACCGTCGCCGCGCGCGGCGCTTCGACCTTCGCGCCATAGCCGCGCGAAAGGATCGCCGGCGACCAGCCCTTGCTCTTCAGGAATTCCGCGACCCAGATCGCGAGCGGCGTCTTGCCGCTACCGCCGACGGTGATGTTGCCCACCACGATCACCGGAACGCCGGGGTGCGCGCTTTTCAGGATGCGCACAAAGTACAGGCTGCGGCGCAGGGCCACCCCGATGCCGAACACCAGGCTCAGCGGCCACAGCAGCCAGGCGATGGCGCCGCGGCGGTACCAGAACTTCACCCTATTTCTGCGACTGCGTGGTGAAGGTGATCTGGGCGAGCCCGGCGAGGCGCGACGCCTCCATGACGCGGATCACCGACTGGTGCGTGGCGGCGGCGTCGGCGCTGATCACCACCACCGGCTCCTTCAGCGGATCGGCCGCGCGGCGCAGCTCGCCGGCGAGCTGATCGACGCTGCGGAACACGACCGGGCTGCGGTTGATGACGTATTGCCCGGCGGCGTTGACCAGCACCGAGATCTCGTTCGGCCGATCGAGCTGGCGCTCGGCCTGGGCGCTGGGCAGGTTGATCTGCAGCTCGGTGTACTTGGAGTACGTGGTGGTGATCATGAGGAAGATCAGGATCACCAGCATCACGTCGATCATCGGCACGAGGTTGATCTCGAGCGGCTCCTTCTCCTTGCCGCGCTGGAAGTTCACGCCGCGCGCTCGCCGTGCACGATGTCGACCAGCTTCGCGGCGAGCTGCTCCATCTCGACCACCAGGGTGTCGACCTTCGCGCGGAAATGGCGGTAGCAGATGAGCGCCGGGATCGCGATGGCGATGCCGAAGGCGGTGTTGTAGAGCGCGATCGAGATGCCGTGCGCGAGCTGCTGCGGGTTGGTGCCGCCGGTGGGCGACTGCGAGCCGAAGATCTCGATCATCCCGATCACTGTGCCGAACAGGCCGAGCAGCGGCGCCGCGGTGGCGATGGTGCCGAGCGTGGTGAGGAAGCGCTCGAGGTCGTGCGCCACCGCCCGGCCGGCTTCTTCGATCGCTTCCTTCATCACGTAGCGCGAGCTCTTCAGGTTGCGCAGCCCCGCGGCCAGCACCGCGCCGAGCGGCGAGTCCTTCGACAGACGCTCGATCACCTCGGGCGACAACCCCTGGCGCTGGTAGACGGCGACCACCTGGTCAAGCAGTTGCGGCGGGATGATCCGGCCCGCGCGGAGCGAGACCGAACGTTCGATGATCAGGGCAACGGCGATGACGGAGGCGAGGAGCAGGAACCAGATGGGCCAGCCGGCGGCCTGGACGATCGCGAACAACGTGTTTCCTTATCGTTATTTTGGTGCTGCCGCCGCCGACTGTAAGGCAAAGCGTCTCGCAGCGGCAAGTTCCGCGCTGCAACAACGACGCTCGGCCGCGCGTGGCGCAAGTGCAACGTGTAGTGGATTCCGCGATATCCACAAAAACCTGTGGACAAGTTTGTGGATTGTCGCTGTATGGACTGTCACATGCCCGTTGCGCGGTACCGAAAGTCGGTGGCGATCAAAATTTAGTCAGGATTTTCCGGCGCACGAACAATCGCTTACGCTAAAGAATCGGCTTCCGCGCGGGTTTCTGTCGCCGCCAGGCGGCGCTCTCCCGCAAATGTGGATTAGTGTAGGCTCGCTCGCTCTCTTGACACCGATGCAGAACGAGATTCCAGGCGCGGCTGTAGCTTCCGGCTTACGCATCCTTTCGGTGACGGAATTGCTGCGCAGCGTGCGCGACACCCTGGAGCGGCGCTTTCCGCTCGCCTGGATCCGCGGGGAGCTATCCAACCTGTCGCGCGCCCCCTCGGGCCACTGCTACTTCACGCTCAAGGACGGCACCGCGCAGGTTGACTGCGTGATGTTCCGCAGCCGCGCCGCGGCCCTGGACTGGGAGCCGCGCGACGGCATGCAGGTCGAGGTACGCGCCCTGCCGACGCTCTATGAGCCGCGTGGCCGCTTCCAGCTCACGGTCGAGGGGATGCGCCGCGCCGGCCTCGGGCCGCTCTACGAGCGGTTCGTGCGGCTCAAGGAGAAGCTGGGCGCCGAGGGCTTGTTCGACGAGCGCCTGAAGCGGGAAATACCCCCGTTTCCCCGCACCATAGGCATAGTCACCTCGCTCAATGCCGCGGCGCTGCGCGATGTACTGACCACGCTCGCACGCCGCAACCCGGCTATCGAAGTGATCGTTTACCCCGCGCCGGTCCAGGGCGATGGCGCGGCCGACCGGCTGGCGACCATGCTCAAGCGCGCCGGGCGACGCGCCGAGTGCGACGTGCTGCTGCTCGTGCGCGGCGGCGGCTCGATCGAGGACCTTTGGTCCTTCAACGAGGAATCGCTCGCGCGCGCCATCCGCGCCTGCCCCATCCCGGTGGTGGTAGGCGTGGGGCACGAGACCGACTTCACCATCGCCGATTTCGCCGCCGACCGGCGCGCGCCGACGCCCACCGCGGCCGCCGAGATGGCGAGCCCTGCGCGCGCGGAGCTTTTCAAGAAGATCTCGGAACGCGCGCGCGGCCTGGGCCGGGAAATGCAACGCAAGCTCCAGTACTCCGCGCAGGCGCTCGATGCCTGCGCCCGGCGCCTGGTGCATCCAGCCGAACGGCTGCGCTCGTATCAGAAGCAGGTGACCCAGCTCAAATCCCGCCTCGCTTTTGCCTTTTCCCACAAAGTGCATCGCTGCCAGGCGCACCTCGCCGAGCTGCGCGCGACCCTGAAGTCGGTGGACCCCACCGCCGTGCTCGCACGCGGATACAGCATTACCTACGATGCCTCGGGCGGGGTATTGCGGGATGCTTCAGAGGTACGTACGGGCGACCGCGTGAAGACCCGCCTCGCCAAGGGCGAATTCGAAAGCGAAGCGAGGAAAAAAGGCTGATGGGCCACCGCCTCTCGAAGATCACGACGCGCACCGGCGACGCCGGCGAGACCGGCCTGGGCGACGGTAAGCGCGTGCCGAAAGACCATCCGCGTGTCGCCGCGCTCGGCGAGGTGGACGAGCTGAACAGCGCCATCGGACTGATCCTCGCCGAAGAGGTGCCGGCGGAGATCCGCGCCGCGCTCACGGACGCGCAGCAGGACCTGCTCGACCTCGGCGGCGAGCTGAGCATTCCCGGGCACAGCCTGCTCAGGGCCGAGCGCATCGCGTTCCTGGAAGAGCGCGTGGAGAAATGGAACGCGGACCTCGCCCCGCTCAAGGAGTTCATACTGCCGGGCGGCACGCGCGCCGCGGCGGCCGCGCACCTCGCGCGCACGGTATGCCGGCGCGCCGAGCGCAGCGTGGTGGCGCTCGCGCGCAAGGAAGCGGTGAGCGAGGCGGCACGCCGCTACCTGAACCGCCTGTCCGATCTCCTGTTCGTCACCGGCCGCGCGCTCAACCGCGCCGCGGGCGTGGGCGACGTCCAGTGGCGCCACCAGCGCAAGCGCTAGAAGAGCTCCTCGCGCGCACTGCCTTGGGGGACCGGGGCGCCTTCCGCGCGCTCTACGAGGCGAGCGCCGCGAAACTGTTCGGGGTGGCGCTGCGTATATTGAGGCGTGAGGACTGGGCCGAGGAAGTCCTGCAGGAATGCTACGTCAGCGTGTGGCGGCACGCGCCCGAGTACCGCGCGAGCCGCGCCGCACCGATGACCTGGATGACGAGCATCGTGCGCAACCGCTGCCTCGACTGGCTGCGGCGGCCCAATCCGGAACCGCTGGCTGACGACACCCTGGAAAAGATCGAAGACCTGAATCCCGGCCCCCTGGCCGAGCTCGAGCGCGCGCGCGACAGCGCGGCGCTCGCGCGCTGCTTGCGGGGGCTGGACGCGAAACAGCGCCAGGCGATCGCGCTTGCGTTCTTCGACGGCCTGTCGCATGCGGAGCTCGCTGCGCACCTGCGCGAGCCGCTCGGCACGGTGAAAACCTGGGTGCGCCGCGGGCTGGCGCGATTGCGGAGCTGCCTTGAACTGCAAGGGTAAGCCCGAGCTGCGCCAGCGCCTCGCGGCCGAGTACGCGCTCGGCACGCTGCGCGGGCGCGCGCGCGAGCGCCTGAAGCGTTGGCTGCGCGACGACGCCGAGCTCGCGCGCGAAGTCGCGCAATGGGAAGCCCGGCTCGCGCCCATGGCGGGCGTCGTCGCGCCAGTCACGCCGCCCGCGAGGCTCTGGCATGCAGTGGATCGCCGCACCGCCAGCCCCGCGAAAAAGCCGCTTTCCATCTGGAAGGCGCTCGGCCTGGTCGCCAGCGGCGCAGCCGCGGCGCTGCTCGTGGTCGCGCTGTTCTTCCGGCCCCAGCCGGCGGGCGTGCCCGCCTCCTACATCGCGGTGCTGAGCGATCCCAAGACCAGCCAGCCGGTGCTGGTCGCGACCGCCGAGCGCGGCGAAACGGTGCTGCGCCTGAACACGCTCGATCCGGCGATCCATGTCGCCGGCCGCAGCCTCGAGCTCTGGGCCCTGCCGCGGGACGGCGCGCCGCGCTCGCTGGGGGTAGTTGCCAACGAAGAAAGATTCAGGGTGCAGCTCGCTGCGGCCGCCGACCAGGCGCTCGGCGACGTACCGGCGCTCGCGCTCAGCCTCGAGCCGCCGGGCGGCTCGCCCACCGGCCAGCCGACCGGCCCGGTGCTCTACACGGGACCTTGTGTAAAGTATTGGTGATGCCGCGCGAGGCTGCGACGCGCCAGCGGATACTGATCGCCGACGACGAGGAATCGCTGCGGCTCCTGATGGCCGACGCGCTTTCCAAGGAGCTCAAGGTCGATGTGCAGCTCGCCGGCACCTGCGAGCAGGCGTTGCGCCTGGCGGAGACAAACCCCTACGATGCGATCCTGCTCGACCTGATGATGCCGGGCATCGGCGGATTCGGCGTGCTGTACGGCGTGCGCCGCTCCGCGCCGAACGCCAACACCCCGGTGATCATCGTCTCGATGCTCGCGGACAAAGACGCGATCGAGCGCTGCCTGGCGGCGGGCGCGAACGGCTATTTGCTCAAGCCGGTGAAGCGCGCGGAGCTCGCCAGAGCCGTGAAGTCCCACCTCAAGAGATAGCCATGCCCAAGACCCGCATCTACAACGTCGACACGCTCGGCAACCCGGTCGGCCCGTACTCGCACGTCGCCCGGGTCCCCGCCGGGGCCGACACCCTCTATATCGCCGGCATGCTGGCTGCCGGCGAGACCTTCGAGGCGCAGTGCGCCGCGGTCTATGGGCAGATCGAGAAGGCGCTGCAGTCCGCGGGCGCGGACTGGGGCAGCGTGGTGCAGTTCACCACCTTCCTCGTGCACTCGCAGGACATCGCGAAGTTCTACCGCTGGCGCGAACAGAACTACCCGAAGATGTTTCCGGACGGCAAGTATCCGCCCAACACGCTGCTCGTCATCGATCGCCTCGTCCAGGAGCAGTTCCTGATCGAGATTCAGACCGTCGCTGCAGTCTAGTCCGCGGTAGCGCCCGAGCGTTTCACCAGCTCGCTGTAGAGTCTCAGCTCGCGCTGCACGAAGGCAGTGAACTGCGCGGGTGAGCGCACGCTCGGTGTCTCGGAGCCCATTGCGCGCAGCTTTTCCTTCAGCTCCGGCTGCTCGATTGCCCCGAGCACTTCGCGCGCGAGACGCTCGACGACCGCTTCCGGTGTCTTGGCCGGCGCCATGACACCCCACCAGGTGGTGAGGTCGAAGCCTTTTACGCCGGACTCTTCGAGGGTCGAAAGCTCCGGAAGGAAAGCGCTGCGCTGGCTGGTGGTCACCGCCAGGGCCTTGACCTTGCCGGCGCGGATGTTCGGCAGTGCGCTCGCGAGGTTATCGAACATGAGATGCACGCGGCCGGCAAGCAGGTCCAGCACGGCCGGGGCGGACCCTTTGTAGGGGACGTGGACCATGTCGGCGCCCGTGAGCTGCTTGAAAAGCTCGCCGGTCAGGTGGCCGGTTGATCCGGTCGAGCCTGAAGCGAACGCGACCTTTCCAGGATTGCTCCTGAGGAAAGAAATCAACTCCTGAACGCTGCGCGCCGGAACATCGTTGTTCACCACCAGGACGTTTGGGACCTGCACGACCAGCGCGACGTGGCGGAAATCGCGAATCGGGTCGTACGGAAAGTTGCGGTAGAGCGTGGGATTGATGGCGTGCGTGGCGATGGCTCCCATCACCAGCGTGTGGCCGTCGGGCGCGCTTTTCGCCACCCCGTCGGCGCCGATGTTCCCGCCCGCCCCCGGCTTGTTGTCGACCACCACGGGTTGTCCGAGGACCTTCTGCAGCGGCGTGGCGAGCAGGCGCGCGGACACGTCGACCGGCCCGCCCGGCGCATAGGGAACGACGAGATGGATCGGCCGGGCCGGCCAGTCGGCGGCTAACGCCGGCAGGGCGGCGGCGGTGAACGCCGCGAGGATGCAGCGCGCCGCGAGCGTCAGGTCTTCTGCTCGACGAAGGCTTCGTCGCGCTTCTTGCGGATCGCGGGTAGCGCGACGATCACCAGCAGGATCACCGAGGCGATGATGAAGCCGGCGCTGATCGGCTTGGTGATGAAGGTGGTCGGGTCGCCGCGCGAGAGCAGCATCGCGCGCCGCAGGTTCTCCTCCATCAGCGGCCCGAGGATGAAGCCGAGGATCAGCGGCGCCGGCTCGCACTCGAGCTTGACCCAGATGTAGCCGAGGATGCCGAAGATCGCCATGATCAGCACGTCGAACGGGTTGTTCGACAGGCTGAATACCCCGATCGACATGAACACCAGGATCGCGGGATACAGGTAGCGGTACGGCACCGTCAGCAGCTTGATCCACATCCCGATCATCGGCAGGTTGAGGATCACCAGCATGGCGTTGCCGATCCACATCGAGGCGATAAGGCCCCAGAAGAGCTGCGGCTTCTCGTTCATCACCTGCGGTCCCGGCGCGATGCCCTGAATCATCAGCGCGCCGATCATGAGCGCCATCACCGCGTTGCCCGGAATGCCGAGGGTGAGCATCGGGATGAAGGAGGTCTGCGCGCCGGCGTTGTTCGCCGCCTCGGGACCGGCCACGCCTTCGATCGCGCCCTTGCCGAACTGCTCGGGGTACTTGGAGAGCTTCTTCTCCACCGTGTAGGCGCCGAACGAGGACAGCAGCGCGCCACCGCCAGGCAGGATACCGAGAAACGAGCCGAGCGCCGTGCCGCGCAGCACCGCCGGGATCGCGCGCTTGATGTCCTCTCTCGTCGGCATCAGGCGCCCGACCTTGGCGGTGAACACCTCGCGCTTCTCGCCCTGCTCGAGATTCGCGATGATCTCCGCGGTGCCGAACACGCCCATCGCCACCACCACGAAGCCGATGCCGTCGGAGAGCTCCGGCACGTCGAAGGTGAAGCGCAGCACGCCGGAATTGACGTCGGTGCCGATCAGCCCAAGGAGCAGGCCGAGCACCACCATGGCAATCGCCTTGGTAAGCGAGCCATGCGCGAGCACGGTCGCGGCTACCAGGCCGAGGACCATCAGCGAAAAGTATTCCGCCGGGCCGAACTTGAGCGCCACCTCGGCGAGCGGCGGCGCGGCGACCGCGATGACCAGCGTGGCGACGCAGCCGGCGAAGAACGAGCCCACCGCCGCGGTGGCGAGCGCCGGCCCGGCGCGTCCCTGGCGCGCCATCTGGTAGCCGTCCAGGCAGGTGACCACCGACGCCGACTCGCCCGGCAGGTTGACGAGGATCGCCGTGGTGGAGCCGCCGTACTGGGCGCCGTAGTAGATGCCGGCGAGCATGATGAGCGCCGCCACCGGCGAGAGGTTGAAGGTGATCGGCAGCAGCATGGCGATCGTCGCCACCGGGCCGATGCCGGGCAGCACGCCGATCAGCGTGCCGAGCATCACCCCGATCAGCGCGTACAGCAGGTGGATCGGCGAGATCGCGACGCCGAAGCCGATGATCAGGTTGTT
>DASRIR010000054.1:0-2058 GCA_035649875.1 Burkholderiales bacterium
CGAAGCGTAGAGTGCGCCGAAGAGTTTTTGTGCGCTTGCCGCGATTGCGTCGAACACTGGCTGCGTGTCGGCGGGCGTACTGGCGATGACCCTCAGGACCTCTGCGGTCGCGGTTTGCCGCTCGAGCGCCTCGCTTGTCTCGCTGAAGAGGCGCGCATTCTGGATCGCGATTACTGCCTGCGCGTTGAAGGTCTTGACGAGATCGACCTCGCGCTCGGTGAAGAGCCGCTTTACGTAGCGCCAGATCGTGATGACGCCGAGAAGCTCCTCGCCGCGCAGGAGCGGAACGGCGAGCACGGTGCCCGCGTTCGGGCGCTTGCCCGAGGTGCCCGCGGGAATCAGCGGCCGATACTGCGGATTGGAGAAAACGTCGAGCACGTTCAGCGGCTTGCGCTCCAGCGCCGCCTGCGGCGTGGGGTTCCAGTCGCCCAGCTCCAGGGGGTGCTTGCGCATGTAGGCCACCACCTCCGGCGGGGAGTTTCGGGATGCCGCATAGCGCAGCCTCTCCCCGTCGAACTGCCACAGCGCCGCAACGTGACCGGCGCACAGCCGAAGGGTGTGGTCGAGGATCGTGTCGAACACCGGCTGAAGCGCGCCCGGCGAGCCGGCAATTACCTGAAGGATGTCGCTGATCGCCGCTTCCCGCGCGGCCGCGTCGCCGGGGCTAGCGGCCGGCCGGACCGAGCGTTGTTTCTTCTTCGGCATTGCCCTACCCCTCCGGCAGCATCTTGCGGATAAGGCCGAGCAGATCGCGCGGGCTGTAGGGCTTGGCGAGGTAAGCGGTGGCGCCGGCCTCGATGGCCTTCTTGTCGTCGCCCGAGAGGGCGAACGAAGTAATCGCGATGATCGGCGTCTGCGCCGTCGCCGGCTGGGCGCGCAACCGCCGCGTGGCTTCCAGTCCCGAAATCTTCGGCAGCTGAACGTCCATGAGAATGAGATCGGGGCGCTTCTCGAGCGCGGCCGCCACTCCCGCCTCGCCGTCGTGCGCCTCGATCAGCTGGTAGCTCGTGCGCTTGAGCAGGTCGCGCACGATCTGGCGGTTCATGGCGTTGTCCTCGACATAGAGGATCGTCTTCCCGCTCATTGCGCCGCCCGGAGCGGAATCTCGAACAGGAAAGTCGAGCCCTTGCCGGGCTCGCTTTCCACCCAGATCTTGCCGCCGTGCATCTCGATGAACTTCTTCGTGATCGAGAGCCCGAGACCGGTGCCGCCGTACTCGGATGCGATGGTGGCGTCGGTCTGCTTGAACTCGGTGAACAGGCTCGCAATCTTGTCCGCCGGAATACCGATCCCCGTATCTGCGACGCTGAACCGTAATCGGCCGTCGCTGCGCGCCACCGCGATCGCCACCCGCCCCTGCCTGGTGAACTTGAGCGAGTTGCCAGCGAGGTTCATCAGGCACTGCGCGACCCGGCCGGGGTCGCCGTGCGCCGGCGGAATGTCGGCCGGCACCTCCGCCACGAAATCGAGACCCTTCTCCGCGGCGAGCGGCTTGAGCGTCGAATGCACGCTCGCCACCGTGTCCTGCACCGAGTAGTCCGAGAGCGCGAGCTCCATGCGGCCGGCCTCGATCTTGGCCAGGTCGAGCACGTTGTTGATGAGCCCGAGCAGGTGTTTGCCGCTCGACTGGATGTTCTGGAGCGGCTCCTGCACGTCCGGCGGCACCTCGCCGTAGACCTGGTCGAGAATCATCTCGTTGAAGCCGAGGATCGCGTTCAGCGGCGTGCGCAGCTCGTGGCTCATGCTGGCGAGGAACTGCGACTTGTGCCGGCTCGCGGTCTCGAGCTCGCGGCCCTTCTGTTCGATTTCGCGGTACAGGCGCGCATTCTGGATCGCCAATGCCGATTGCGTGGCGAGTGTGCCGAGCAGCTCTACGATTTCAGGCGCGAAGGCACCCGGCGACTTGCGCACCACCATCAGTGCGCCGATGGTGCGCTCCTCGCGCGTGAGCGGCACCGCGAGCACCGCGCGAAAGCCTTGGCGGTCGAGCAGCTGGCGGAAGCGTCGCGGATAGTCCGGCGCATGCGTATCCGGGACCGCGGTGGGCGTGCGCGTAGC
>DASRIR010000055.1:0-2633 GCA_035649875.1 Burkholderiales bacterium
GCGCAGCCATTTCACGCTGATGTTGCCTTCCCAGCCCGGCAGCACGGCACGCACCGGATAGCCGTTTTCCGGACGCAGCGCTTCGCCGTTCATCGCGTAGGCGATGATCGTGTCATCGAGCATCTTCTCCATCGGCACCGAACGCGTGTGCGCCGAGGCATCCGCGCCCTCGAGCAGCGCCCACTTGCCGCGCGGATCGATACCGGCTTCCTCGAGCAGCGTCGAGGCCGGCACGCCGGTCCACAGCACGCCGGAGAGCAAGCCGTGCGTCTGCTGCACGGTCATCGAAGCAGGCTTGAGCCAATCGGTGAGGCCGTTGCCCGAGCATTCGTGAAAATGGAAGCGCGACACCGACGGATAGCGCGTGAGATCGTCCATGGAGAATTCGAGCGGCTGCTTCACGAGACCATGGATCACGAGCTTGTGCGTTCTCGGATCGATGTCCGGCGTACCCGCGTGATGGCGCTCGAAGATGAGGCCGTTCGGCGTGATGATGCCCGGCTGGTGCTGCAGCGGCGTCATGCTCCAATCGGACAGGTTCTGCCGGTTCTTGAATACATCGGTGCGCCGGCGCTTCACATGCGCCTCGAACTTCGAAGGCATGCCGTACGCGGTCTCCTCGATGATGCGTCCGGCTTCCTGATTCGACGGCGGCACCGCTAGCGGCGCCGCGCGCGCGGAACCCGAGGCAGCGAACGCGCCGCCGGTCAGTGCTGCGGTCTTGCGGATGAAATTGCGACGACTTGAATTGCTCGACATTGGATCTCCTCCCGTAAGCAAAACGAGTATGCGCCCAGCGCTTCTCCACCGGCAAGATGCTTGAAAGCAAGGCGTTTCTGCAGGAAACATTGTGCGTCGCGGCGCGTGGCCCGGCCGGTGCTCGACTACACTCGCCCGCCCATGGGACACCTTGCCGAGCGTTACCGCGATGCGGGCCGGTCCGGCGTGTATCGCGTGAGCGACGCCGCGATCCCGCGCGCCGCGGCCGTGGAAGCGGGACCGGCCAGCCAGGTCCTGCTCCTAGAGGGACTTGACAGGCTTCTACCTGCGGAACTCACCAGCATCGTCGCTGCGCTCGAGCACGTGGCGGCTGCACGGAAGGAGCGTGGCCCTCCGTTCTTTGCAGTGTTGCTCGACCCGAGCCGACGCCTTTCCCTGCCGACGCTGTACAAGGAAAAGCCTTAACTGCAGGACGGGGCGATGTCGGGCGGCGGCATCATGATGCGGCCCTTCTCGTCTCGCTCGAGCCTTGCGCACGTCTCGCGGTAGCGAACCGGCAGATGCGGCGCGAGCTCGGCGAGGCAGGCGAGCTCGAGAAGCGGCAGGTACTCGCACTGCAGGTGCTCCGCGATGGCCCCGCCGTGGCGCGTGAACTCCGGGCCGACGAAAAAACGCTCGTGTTCCAGGCCGATCACCGCCTCGGACACGCCGAGCGTGCCGCCGAGATGGGACTCGCTCACGAACGCTTCGGAGAAGCGGATGCGAAGCCGCGAGCTATCCAGGGTCTCCTGCCAGCGCTTATCGACGCCGAACGCCGCGAAGCCGAAATTTCCTGGGTGTGCGCTGGTGTTCGGTCCGCAGCGCCGCAGCGCTTCGCGGGCCAACGCGGCCAGCCGCTCCTGCGTATCGCGGCGCAACGCCACCTCGCGGCCAGCGAGCCTTAGCGACACCTCATCGGCCGCCGCAGCACCGCCCAACATCACCAACAGGGCGAGAAGCGCTCCCCTTCTCATGCAGATGCATACTACCCCCATGAATGACATCCGCGCCTGCCTGTTCGACGTATTCGGCACCGTCGTCGACTGGCGTACCAGCGTCAGCCGCGACCTGGCGCAATTCGCCACGGAAAAGCGCATCGCCGGCGTCGACTGGCTCGAGTTCGCCGTCGAATGGCGCAAGCTCTACCAGCCGTCCATGGAGGAGGTACGCTCGGGCCGCCGACCGTTCACCATCCTCGACGACCTGCACCGCGAGAGCCTCGACAAGCTTGTCGCGCGCTACGGTATCCGCGGATTGAGCGAAGCGGACCTCGATCACATGAATCGCGCGTGGCATCGCCTCGATCCCTGGCCGGATGTCATCGAGGGCCTGCTTCGGCTGAAAACCCGCTACATCATCGCGCCTTGCTCGAACGGCAACATCGCTCTCATGGTGAACCTCGCGAAGCGCGCCGGACTTCCCTGGGACTGTATCCTCGGCGCCGAGACGGCGCGCGCCTACAAGCCGATGCCCGATGCGTATCGCAATTCCTGCCGCCAGCTCGGCCTCGCCCCTTCTTCCGTGATGATGGTGGCGGCGCACAACAACGACCTGCGCGCGGCAAAGGCGCAGGGAATGAAAACCGCGTTCGTCCCACGACCGACGGAGCACGGTCCGGGACAGATCACCGACCTCGCGCCCGATCCCGAGTGCGTCGATCTGCCGGCCACGGATTTTGTCGAACTCGCGGCCAAGCTTGGCGCGATTCCGTTACGCTAGCTCGATGAAGGTTTCTCGCAGGACGTTCCTCGCTGCGCTGGCTGTCGCGCCAGCGGTGTTGCGCGCTCTCGGGCCCTCGGCGTCAAGATCTCGCAGTCGGTGCTAGTGCGCGCCGACCGAGTGATCGAGTAGTCGCCTAGTAAGTACCCCGGAAT
>DASRIR010000056.1:0-7389 GCA_035649875.1 Burkholderiales bacterium
GAGTCCTTCACGCCGGCAACGATGCCGGGATACTTCGAAAGCAGCTTCTCGATCAGCCCGCGGGTGATGGCCACCTGCGCCACCGGCGGGATGTGGTACAGGTACAAGGACAGGCGCTCGTCGCCTACGCGCTCGATCACCTCGGTGAAATTGCGATAGAGGCCTTCGTCCGACACCCCCTTGTAATAGAAGGGCGGCAGCATCAGCACGCCGGCGCAGCCGAGCTCGACCGCGGCGCGCGTCATCTCGATGGAATCGCTGAGCGCGCAATGCCCGGTGCCGGGCATGAGCGTGGCGGCGGGCACCCCGGCGGCGACCAGCGCTTCCAGTAATTTTCTTTTTTCCGAAACCGACATCGAGTTCGCTTCGCTGTTCGTTCCGAACACCGCTAGCCCGGCGCAACCCGACCTGAGGAGCCAGCGGCAGTGGCGCACGAAGCGCTCGGCGTCGGGCGCGTAATCCTTCCTGAACGGCGTGATGACGGGCGCGAGCACGCCCTCGATGCGCTTGACCTTATTGCCTGGTTTCATGGCGATCCACTAGAGTGAGGCGCAATTATATGCACCTGCGCGACGCGGTGAACATCGAAGACCTGCGCGGGCTGGCGAAACGCCGGCTGCCGCGCGCGATCTTCGACTTCTTCGACGGCGGCGCGGAGGACGAGGTCACGCTGCGCGAGAATCGCGCGGCGTTCGAGCGGGTGAGGCTGCTGCCGAAAGTGCTGGTCGATGTGTCGAACGTGGACACGCGGACGAGCCTGTTCGGAAAGGATGCGAGCCTGCCGCTCGCGATCGCGCCCACCGGCGGCATCAGCGCCGGGCGCTTCGGCGCGGAGCTGATCCTCGCGCGCGCGGCCAAGGCCTCGGGCGTGCCGTTCACCATGGCGACGCCCTCGGCGTTCACCATCGAGCGGGTCGCCGAGGAAGTAGGCGGGCGGCTCTGGTTCCAGCTCTACTGCGTGCGCAACCATGAATTCCGCAGCAAGCTGGTGCAGCGGGCGAAAGACGCGGGTTACGAGGCGATTCTCGTCACGGTCGACCTGCCAGTGTCGGGCAAGCGCGAGCGCGATCCGCGCAACGGCTTCCATACGCCCTACAGCCCGAACTGGCGCAACTCGCGCGACGTGATTTTCAAGCCCGCTTGGGCGCTCGACATGCTCCGCAACGGCCTGCCGGGAATGGCAAACCTCGTCGGCTATCCGTTCAGCACGCCGAGCGGCACCGACATCGTCACTGCGGTCGGGCGCGAGATGGATGCCGGCCTCGACTGGGAATACATCAAGCGCCTGCGCGAGGAGTGGCCGGGGAAGCTCCTCCTCAAGGGCGTGGAGCGGCCCGACGACGCCGAGCGCGCCGTGTCGGTCGGCTGCGATGGCGTTGTGGTCTCCAACCACGGCGGCCGGCAGCTCGACGGCGCCTCTTCCACGTTAGAAGCCCTCCCAGGCGTTGCTTCCGCAGTTGGCAAAAAAATCACGGTACTGCTCGACGGCGGGGTGCGCCGCGGCGTGGACATCCTCAAGGCGCGCGCGCTCGGCGCGCAGGCCGTGCTTACCGGCCGGGCGACGCTCTTCGGCGCGATGGCGGGCGGCGAGACGGGCGCGCTGCGCGCACTCGAGATCCTGTCGACCGAGCTGGTGCGCGCGATGCAGCTGTGCGGGGTGCGCTCGCCGGCCGAGATCGGCCCGCACCTGCTTTCGCAAAATTCCTGACGTACTCAGGCGCGCTGAAGATCCATTCGAGCGCGTCGTAGTAGCGCTCGGCGGGCCGGCCGCGGTAGAGGTCGTTGCGCACCTCGCGCTGCAGCCCGTCGGGCACGTGGAAAATCATGCCGACGAGATGGTTGGCCGAGATCTGCACGCGCGTGGCGCGCACCAGGCGCGCGCGCTGATAGTCGAGGAACGCGCGCTCGAAGTTGCCGTCCGCGGCGTCGGCGCACGCGCCGAGGCACACCGCGTCCTCCATCGCCATCGCGGCGCCCTGCGCCATGTACTGCAGCATGAAGTGCGCGGCGTCGCCGAGCAGTGTGATGCGCCCGCGGCTCCAGTTGTTCACCGGCTCGCGGTACTGGAGCATCCAGCGCCGGAACTCCTTCGGCGAGCGCATCAGCTTCATCGGCTTCTCGCAGTAGTGCGCGAAGAGCGGCAGCACCTCCTCGGGCATCGCGAGCTCGTTGTGGCCGCCGCTCGTGTGCTTGCCGATCACCGTGGCCACCAGGTTGAAGAGCTTCCAGCCGCGCAGCGGGTAATGGACGATGTGCGTGTTGTGTGCGGCCCAGAGGGTGGCGGCCGCCCAGCGCAGGTCCTTCGGCATGTCCTCCGGCCGCAGCACGGCGCGGTAGCACATATGCCCGGAGACCGGCGGCTCCGGGTCGCCGACGATCGCCTCGCGGATCACCGAGCGGCCGCCGTCGGCGCCGACCAGCGCTTCGCCGCCGATCGGGCCCTTGTCCGTCTTTACGGTGACGCCTCTGTCCTCGAGGTAGAACCCGGTGACGCGCGAGCTGGTGCGCAGCTCGATCATCTTCGGCAGCGCCTTGCAGGCGTCGAGCAGCGAGCCGTGGATGTCGGCGCGGTGCGTGACCGCGTATGGGTTGGCGAAGCGCTTCGCGAAGCGCGCATCGAGCGGGATGTCGATCACCTTCTCGCCGCTCACGCCGTCCATCATGAGGAGGTGCTCGATGAACACCGCCTCCTTCTTCACCAGGCCGCCGACGCCCAGCGCGTCGAGCGCGTGCCAGGCGTTCGGCGCGAGCTGGATGCCGGCGCCGATCTCGCCGAACTTGGGCGCCTGCTCGAGCACCACCGAGCGGAAGCCCTTGCGCGCGAGCGCGAGCGCCGCGGCGAGGCCGCCGATTCCTCCGCCGGCGACGATGACCGGGTTCTCGTTCCGCGGTTTCACGCGAGCATGTTAAGGGCTGCGCGGCCGAGCGGGGAGGACGGGTCGGCGAGCGTTTCGATGATTTCGAAGTGGTTGAGGCCTTTGCCGATGAGGGCCGGCGCGCCGAGCTTTTCCGCGAATTCCTTCGACTGGCGGAAGAACTCGGCGCCTTCCTGCTCGCCCCAGGCCACCGTTACCGGGCAGCGGATCCGGTCCGCGTGGCGGATCGGCGAGTACTCGTGCTCCAGGCGCGGGTCGAGCCGCACGTACTCGTTGCGCGCGCTCAGGCGCACCGGGAGAAGGTCGTACACGCCGGAAACGACTAGAGCTTTTCTGATAAAACCCAGCTTGGTAAGCGCGCACGCACTGAGATGCGCCCCCGAGGAATGCCCGCACAGCACTAGGTCCTTGGAGAGGTTCGCGTAGACCCATTCGATGCCGCGGTGCACCTGGTCGGCCATCTCTGGCAGCGTGACCGAGGGCAGGTTGGCGAAGTTGAGCGCGACGTACGCGGCGCCGGCCTCGATGATCGCCTCGGCCGGGAACCCCTGCTCGCGGCTCGACTGGCGCTTCCAGGCCCCGCCGTGCACGAAGACGAACGCCTTCCGGCCGGCGCCATAGACATCCAGGGTCTCGGGCGGCGTCGGCCCGTAGCGTTCGACCCGGGGTTCACCGATTCTCTTCCGGACGGCTTCGCTTGCCGCGGCATACCGCTTGATGATCTCATCGGCATGCGGCACCCAGACCCGCTGCTCGTACTGGTCGTCGAGCGCCTTCTGGTCGTAATCCCGGAAGACCGTCTTCAGTTTTCCGTCCTAAAAGAGGACTGCGATGCCGTCGAGCTCGCCTTCCGAGTTCACCAGATCCACGCGCTTGTGCGCGATCCTTAAGCTGCCGTTCTCGCGCCGGAGGCGGTGCTCGACGAGCGCGCCGTAAAGGCGTTGCTTCTCATTGCGGAACTCGACCAGCTGCAGGGTCGAGTTCACGTGGATTTCGGAACCCTGTTCAACGACCTGGATATTTCCGACCTGGTGCACGGTCCTCGCCAGGGGCTGCCGGGCATGGGCGCGCGGATGGCGCGCCTGCTTCACGCGCAGCTCGAGCAGCGTGCGGTCGTCGTGGATGATCGAGCTCGTTTCGAAGGGGTCCTTCTGATCCCGCTCGAGCGGCAGCCAGTACGTAGCATCCTCGGTGAAAAGCTCGAGCCAGGCTTCGAGCTGCCCCGTGTCGAGCAGCCGAGCCTCGTGATACAGGAATTGCTCGACGTTCACTGAGACAGGTAACGCAGCCAGGCGGCGAACTGCGCGCGGATGAAGATCTCGCTGGTGCCGGTCGCGCCGCGCGCCGCGCCGTTTGCTTCCTGCACGTCGCGTCCATGGCCGCGGCCGACGTACACCCAGTCGACCGCGCCGGACGACAGGCCGTGCTGGATACGCTCGTAGACCTCGAGGTCGTCGGTCAGCACCCACGATCCGGTGCCGTTCACCACGTTGGCAAACGCGACGGTGTCGCGGAACATCTGCGGCGGCGCGCCCTTCATGCGGAACGAATACGTGTAGACCACCGAGCGGTCGACGGCGACCGGATGGATGATGCGCAGCTGCCGGAACTGGCTCATGAAGGAGCAGTTCGGGTAGATGATGGTGTTCCACAGCGTCACGCGCAGGATCCGATCCGCCTCTTTTTCCCCAACTTTCTCGATCAACTTCTTCCGGTACTGCTCGAACACCGGATTCCCCAGGCCGGCGACGAGGCGGCTGTCGTCGTGGTAGTCCCCCATGTACCCGTGGCCGTTCGGCGTGGTCCACATGCCGATCGCCTCCCACACCGTGTCGGGCGCGCCGTTCTGCCGCATCTGGCGCACCGCGATGTCGTAGTAGTGCTCCTCGCCGGGCTTGCCGGGCTCGGGCGCGCCGCGCGCCACCGCCACCGACGACGCGTGCACCCAGGCCGGGTGCGCGCCATCGAGATGGTTCTCGAGCATCAGCTTCCAGTTGCCGTTGTAGGCGTGCTTGAACACGCCGCCTGCCACCTCGAGCTCGCCCCCGGGCGCGCGGTCGACAAAGTCGTCGAAGGATGCCTTGGCCGGGCCCAGAAACGTCTCCAGGTCCGCTCCCTGCGGCGAAAGCGAAGCGAAGATGAACCCGCGATAGCTTCTCACCCGTGGCACCGCCTTCAGGCCGGCCGGCAGTTTTCCCTGCTCGTACCCGCTCGCGAACGGTACCGCCCGCAGCACCCCGCCGCGGTCATAGCTCCAGCCGTGGTACGGGCAGACGAAGCGCTCGGTGTTGCCGCGCCCCTCCGCGCAGACCATCGAGCCGCGGTGCGCGCAGCGGTTGATCAATACGGAGATGCCCTTGTCCTGCCGCACCACGATGACCGGCTCGCGGCCCATCCGGGTCGTGAAGTAGTCGCCTTCGGACCTGACCTGGCTCTCGTGGCCGAGCACCAGCCAGGCGCGGCCGAAGATACGGTCCATCTCGAGCTCGAAGATCGCAGGGTCGGCGTACACCGAGCGGTGCACCCGATCGGGCTGCACCAGAGTCGCGAGGCGTTCCAGTTCGTGCGGCGCCATGGCTATCATTGATTCTAATGAAACGCGATCAGCCGAGTGCGCTGGAGGCGGTCGACGCCTGCCTCGCGGCGATCAAGGCGCGCGACAGCGAGTTGCATGCCTGGACCGTGGTCGACCCGAAACGCGCACGCCGCCAGGCGCGCGCGCTCGACGCGGGCCCGTTGCGCGGTGTCCTGCACGGCATTCCGGTCGGTGTAAAGGATATCTTCGATACCGCCGACCTGCCCACCGAGTACGGGAGCCCGATCTACAAGGGCCACCAGCCTGTGGCAGACGCCGCCTGTGTCGCCGCCGCGCGCACCGCGGGCGCGGTGATCGTCGGCAAGACCGTCACCACGGAGTTCGCCACCATGGTGCCGGCCGCCACCGTGCACCCGCGCGATCCGCGCCGCACGCCCGGCGGCTCGTCGAGCGGCAGCGCAGCCGCCGTGGCGGCCGGCATGGTGCGCTTCGCGTACGGCACGCAAACCGTCGGCTCGATCATCCGTCCGGCCGCGTACTGCGGCGTAGTGGGCTACAAGCCAAGCTACGGCATGCTCAGCCGCTCCGGAATGAAAATGGGCGCCGAGACGCTCGATACGCCCGGGGTCATCGCGCGCAACGTCGCGGACGCGGCGCTCCTCGCCGCGGCGAGCGCTTTCCGGGAAGACCTGCTCAACGTGGAGCCTCTCGAAAAGCCGCTGCTGGGCGTTTGTCGCTCGCCCAACTGGCAGCACATGTCGCGCGAAGGCGCCGCTGCTTTCGCGACCGCGGCGGAACGTCTTGCCGCCGGGGGCGCCCGCCTGGCGGAGCTGGTGCTGCCCTTCGACCAGCTGGACGCGGCGGCATCCACCATCCTCGCCTACGAGATGGCGCGCGGCCTCTCGCACGAGGTTGCCACCGACCGAGCACGCATCGCGCCAATCCTGCTGGAGCGCATCGATGCGGGGCGCGCCCTTCCGTATGCCGAATATGCCAGGGCCGTGGCCTATGCCGAGGATTGCAGACGCGCGCTCGCAGACCGGTTCGGCGGGCTCGACGCGATCCTCACGCCGAGCGCCACCGGCGAAGCGCCGCTCGGTCTCGAAAGCACCGGCAATACCGCGATGAACCGCCTGTGGACGCTCCTGCACGGGCCTTGCGTAACGGTTCCGGCCGGCGAGGGTCCGGCCGGAATGCCGGTCGGCGTCCAGCTCGTCGGCCCGCGCGGCGCCGACGCGCGCACGCTGGCGGTGGCCAGGTGGGTCGAGCAGGCGCTGAGCGCGGCGCAGTGAAGATCGAAAGCGTCGAGTCGGCGCATTACCGCCTACCGCTCGAGGCGATGGGCGATGCCGGCCACGGCGCCATCGATTCGGAAGAGCTCGTCACGGTCAAGCTGCGCGCGGGCGGCCTCGAGGGGCATGGCTACGCCTATACCATCGGCCGCGGCGGGCGCGCGGTGCATGCGCTCATCGAGCACGATCTCGCGCCGCTCCTCACCGGACGCGATGCGACCGAGATCCAGGCGCTCTGGGATCTGATGTGGCAGCGCCTGCTCTACGTGGGACGCGGCGGCGCGGTGTCGTTCGCGATCGCCGCGATCGATATCGCGCTTTGGGATTTGCGCGGCCTGCGCGAGCGCAAGCCGCTCTATGCAGTCATCGGTGGAACATCGAAAGAGATTCCGGCGTACGGTTCGGGCGTCGATCTGCCCAAGCCGATCGATGAATTATTGAAGCAGACGGAAAGCTTCCTGGCGCGCGGCCTTCCGGGCGTGAAGGTGAAGGTCGGCAAGCGCGATGCGCGCGAGGACGAGGCGCGGGTCGCCGCGGTGCGCCGCCTGATCGGCGAGCGGATCGACCTCATGGTCGACGCCAACATGGCGTGGGGCGCCGCCGAGGCGCTCGAGCGCGGCCGGCGGCTCGAGCAGTTCGATCTCTTCTGGTACGAGGAGCCGACGATTCCCGAGGATGTCGCCGG
>DASRIR010000057.1:0-2424 GCA_035649875.1 Burkholderiales bacterium
TCCTATATCGAGGAACGGTTCGAAGGCTTCGAGCAGCGGCCGCCCAGGGGCGGCAAGCCGGTGCTGCTGCAGGGCAAGGACCGCGAGGAATTCGCCGACTTCTATCGCTACGCCAGCGAGCGCGGCACGCTCTACTACGGCGCCGCCGGACAGATCAGGCCGTCACGCCCGCATTGGGCCTGCACCGCGCCGATCGCCTATCGCGGGCAGGCGGCGCTCGCGCACGAAATCGAGGTCTTTCGCGCCGTGGTCGCGTCCGCCGACGGCGACGCTTTTCTCACCAGCACGGCGCCGGCAAGCTTCGAGCCCTACCGCGAGAACGAGTTCTACCGAAGCGAGGAGGAATTCGTCTATGCGGTCGCCGAGGCGATGCGGACCGAATACGAGGGCATCGCCGCCGCCGGCTTCCTGCTGCAGGTGGACGACGCCTGGCTGCCGGCGCTGTGGGACCGGATCGGCATCGCGATGGGTCTCGACGCCTTCCGGCGGCGCTCGCTGCTGCGCGTCGAAGCGCTCAACCACGCGCTGTCCAACATTCCCGAGGAGCGGATCCGCTATCACCTCTGCTGGGGCAGCTGGCACGGCCCGCACGCCTACGACCTCGAAATGATCCACATGGTCGACATCATGCTCAAGGTGAAGGCGCAGGCCTACCTGTTCGAGGCTGCCAATGCGCGCCACGAGCACGAATACGTCGTGTGGGAGACGGTGAAGCTGCCGGCCGGCAAGATCGTGGTGCCGGGCGTCGTCACCCATTCGACCGACGTGGTCGAGCATCCCGACCTGGTCTCGCAGCGCATCCAGCGGTTCGCGAAGCTGGTCGGCGAGGAGAACGTGATGGCCGGCGCCGATTGCGGCTTCGGCGGCCGCACCCATCCGCAGATCGCCTGGGCCAAGCTCAAATCATTGGTGGAGGGCGCCGAGCGGGCGACGCGCGCGCTCAAATTTCGGTAGCAATCACCACAGCGCTTTGGACGCAAGCCGCGCGCCTTCGGCGAGCGAGGCGAGCTTCATCCACACGATCTTGGAATCGACCTGCAGCCGGCCGGCGAAGGTGCCGAAGCCGCAATCGACTCCGGCGATCACGTTCTCGCGCCCGACCACGCCGGCGTATTGGAGAATGCGGTCGGCCACCAGCTCCGGATGCTCGACGAAGTTCGAGGTGGAATCGATCACGCCGGGAATGATGATCTTGCCGTCGGGGAGCTCGATGTCCTTCCACACCTTCCATTCGTGGCCGTGGCGCGGATTGGCGCCCGGAAACGACAGCGCCTGCGGCCGCCCCTTGAGCACGATGTCGACGATGTCCTTGAGCGGCACGTCCCTGTGGTGCGGGCCCTGGGTCGAGGCCCAGCAGATGTGCATGCGCATGCGCTCGGGCGGGATGTCCTTGACCGCGTGGTTGAGCGCCTCGACGTGGGTGGTGATCACCTTGCGGAACTCCTCGAGGCTCAAATGCGCGAACACCATGTGGCGGCTGAGCGCCAGATCCGGGCAATCGAGCTGCAGCACGAAGCCGGCGTCGACGATGGCGCGATATTCGCGCGCCATCGCGTCGGCGAGCGCGTAGAGATAGGCCTCGTCGGTCGGATAGTGCCGGTTCTTGAGGTAGCGCGCGATCTGCCCGGGCGACGGCGAGGTCATGAACGTCTCTTCCGCCGCCGCGACGGCCATCGCCGCCTTGGCGCGCGCGATGTCGGCTTCGAGCGCCGGAAAATCCTTCCAGGCGACCGGGCCCGAGCACGCCGGCCGATGCTGAAACGGCGAGGCGAAGTAGGCAAGCATCGCCGAGAGCTCGGGGAAGTCGGGCTCGCCGGTGCCGAGCGGCGGCGAGCTCGGACCGTCGAAGCCGGTCAGCCGATCCTTGACGTGCACGGTGTAGTCGGTGCGGCCCTGCTCGCCGTCGTTGATCACGTCGAGCCCGCAGTCGATCTGCTTGCGCACCACGTCGGCGACCGCGCGCCGGACCGCGGCCTCGAGCTCCGCCGCCTTGGCGCCGGGATTCTTCTGCTCCGCGAGCATCAGCTCTACCACCTGCGGCGGCCGCGGCAGGCTCCCGGTATGGGTGGTGAGGATGCGAGTGGTGCTGCGTTTCATGGCGTCGTCGTCCCGGCCGGGGGCGTTGCACGCCCTCCGGGCCGGTGCCTCCTCCACGCAATCTCGAGCGCTACGCCGCTTTCTTCTGCGCGCGCTTGAGGAAGTCGTCGAAGATGGCGGCCATCTCGGCTTCCTTGGGAGCCCAATCCTCGGGCGGCACCAGGTCGAGGTCGAGGTCGCCGGGGAAGAGATCGTACAGCTCGCTGCCCGGGATCATGCGGTGCGCGGTCTCGGCGACCGCGTGGTTGTGGGTCCTGTCGTTGCCCGGGATGATGCAGGTCGGCACCTTGATGGAGTTGAGCTCCTTCTCGCTCGCGCCGATCACCG
>DASRIR010000058.1:0-21788 GCA_035649875.1 Burkholderiales bacterium
AACAGAACGCGGTCGCCGACCTTGACGTCGATCGGAATCAGCTTCCCGTTCTCGTCCTTCTTGCCCTTGCCGACGGCGACGATCTCGCCCTGGTCGGGCTTCTCGGCCGCGGTGTCGGGAATGACGATGCCCCCGGCGGACTTGCGCTCTTCCTCGATGCGCTTGACGATCACGCGGTCATGCAGCGGACGGATTTTCATGCAATGCTCCCAAAAATTTGTAAATATCGATGTATTACAATGGCTTGGATTCCCGTAGCGGTGCCACGGGGGTGTGTTAGCACTCAGTCCTAGCGAGTGCTAATAATAATGCCCACGCCCCGGCTTTTCAAGACTTTCCTCGCTCTGCTCGGCTTCGCCGCGGCGGCCGGCGCCGCGCCGCCGGACACGGTGACCAAGGGCCTGCGGGAGGCGAAGGTGCCCCGGGCGAGCACCAGCATCCTGGTGCAGGAGTTGGGCGCGAAACGTCCCGCCCTCGTGCTCAATCCCGATGCCTCGCGCAACCCGGCGTCTGTCATGAAGCTGGTGACGACCTTCGCGGCGCTCGAGCTGCTCGGACCTGCTTACCGCTGGAAGACCGAGGTCTACCGCGACGGCGAGGACCTGGTGCTGCGCGGCACCGGCGACCCCAAGCTCAACCTCGAAAGCTTCTGGCTGCTGCTGCGCAACCTGCGCGGCCGGGGCGTGCGCGAGATCCGCGGCGACATCGTGCTCGACCGCAGCTATTTCGCGCCGGCGGCGCACCCGCTGATCGACGACGAAGTGTTCCGGCCCTACAACGTCGCGCCCGACGCGCTGCTGGTGAATTTCAAGTCGCTGCGTTTCGTGTTCTGGCCGGAAGAGACGAAGGTACGCCTGTTCGTCGAGCCGCACCTGCCCGGCCTCGAGATCGTCAACGGGCTAAGGCTCGCCGACGGCGCCTGCCCCGAGGGACGCGCGTTCCGCGACCTGATCGGCGCGAGCTTCCAGTCGAAGCCACCACGCGCCGCGTTCACCGGCTTCTACCCGGTGGGCTGCGGCGAGCGCGACCTGAACGTCGCGCTGCACTACCCCGAGGACTATGTCGCGGGCATGATCCGCGCGCTCTGGGCGGAAATGGGCGGAACCTCGAGCGGGCGCGTGCGCGACGGCGTCGCTTCACCCATCGCGAAGCTGCTGTACATCCACGAGTCGGAGCCGCTAAGCGAGATCGCGCGCGACATCAACAAGTTCTCCAACAACGTGATGGCGCGCCAGCTCTATCTCACGCTCGCGGCCGAGCTGGGCGGCGTCCCGGCCCAGCCGGAGGCCGCGGCGCGCGCGATCGCCCAATGGATGGTCTTCAAGGGCATCAGCGCCGAGGGCTTCAAGCTGGAAAACGGTTCCGGGCTCTCGCGGCACGAGCGCGCGAGCGCGGCGACCCTGATGGCGGTCCTCCAGGCCGCCTGGCACAGCCCCGTGATGCCGGAGTTCATGGCCTCGCTGCCCGTCGTTGCGGCCGACGGCACGATGCGTAAGCGCCTGCAGGGCGAGGGGGTCTCGGGCAACGCGCACATCAAGACCGGACTGCTGTCGGACGCTCGCGCGATGGGCGGATACGTTCTCGATCGCGGCGGGCGGCGTCACGCGGTGGTCATGATCGTCAACCACCCGAACGCTCACCAGGCCGAGCCGGCGTTCGACGCGCTCCTCCAGTGGGTCAGAGCCCGAGGTCCCGCCAAAGCTCGTCCACCCGACGCTTCACCCGCTCGTCCATGACGATCGGCCGGCCCCAGCGCCGGCCGGTCTCGGCGGGCCACTTGTTGGTCGCGTCGATTCCCATTTTGGAGCCGAGGCCCGAGACCGGGCTCGCAAAATCAAGGTAGTCGATCGGCGTGTTCTCCACCACCGTGGTGTCGCGCGCGGGGTCGACCCGCGTCGTCATCGCCCAGACGACCTCCTTCCAGTCGCGCACGTCGACGTCGTCGTCGCACACGATGATGAACTTGGTGTACATGAACTGGCGCAGGTAGCTCCAGACCCCGAACATCACGCGCTTGGCGTGGCCCGGATACTGTTTCTTCATGCTCACCACCGCGAGCCGGTACGAGCAGCCCTCGGGCGGCAGGTAGAAGTCGGCGATCTCGGGAAACTGCTTTTGCAGGAGCGGCACGAAGACTTCGTTCAAGGCCATGCCGAGGACCGCCGGCTCGTCGGGCGGCTTGCCGGTGTAGGTCGAGTGATAGAGCGGCGAGCGGCGCATCGTGATGCGCTGCACGGTCATCACCGGGAAGCGCTCGACCTCGTTGTAGTAGCCGGTATGGTCGCCGTGCGGCCCCTCGTCCGCAATTTCGCCATCGAGCGCGCCCTCGAGGACCATCTCGGCGCTCGCCGGCACCTCGAGATCGCTGCCGATGCATTTGACGAGCTCGGTGCGCGCGCCGCGCAGCAGGCCGGCGAACTGGTACTCCGACAACGTGTCCGGAATCGGCGCGACTGCGGCCAGCATCGTAGCGGGATCGGCGCCGAGCACGACCGCCACCGGGAACGGATCCTTTGAAACCAAGCCGTGCTCGCGGTAGTCGAGCGCCCCGCCCCGATGGGCAAGCCAGCGCATGATCACGCGGTTGCGCCCGATGACCTGCTGGCGATAGATGCCCAGGTTCTGGCGCGGCTTGGCGGGTCCGCGCGTGACGGTGAGCCCCCAGGTAATGAGCGGGCCGGCATCGTCCGGCCAGCAGGTCTGGACCGGAAGGCGCGCAAGATCCACTTCGCCGCCTTCGGCAGTCGTGTCTTGGCAAGGCCCCCGGGAGACCACCTTTGGCGGCATGTTGAGGAGCTGCTTCCAGACCGGAAACTTCTCCCACAGGTCGCGCAGCCCTTTCGGCGGCTCGGGCTCGCGCAGAAACGCGAGCATCCGGCCGATCTCGCGCAGCGCGCCCGCGTCGGCCACGCCCATCGCCGCCGCCACGCGGCGCACAGCGCCGAACAGGTTGGCGAGCACCGGGATCGCGTGCCCCGCCGGACGCTCGAAGAGAAGCGCCGGGCCGCCGGCGCGCAGCACGCGGTCGCAGATCTCGGTCATTTCCAGCCGCGGCGAGACCTCGGCCTGGACGCGCTTGAGATCGCCTTTCGCCTCGAGCTGGGCGACGAACTCCCGCAGGTCGCGATAGGTCATCGCTTGAGGAGCATCAGGCGCTCGGCGAAAGCCTCGGCGAAATCGAGCAGCATGGTGTCGCGCCCGCGCACGCGGTAGAGACGCTCCGAGCCGGGCAGGCTGACGATCAGCAGCGTGCTGCCCAGCCAGCCGAGCGCGCCGAGCGCGCCGCCCGCGATCACGCAAGTGAGCGCCGCGACCGGCATCAGGCTCGCCACGCCCTCGAGAAAGCGGAAAAAGCCCTGCAGCGCGCGCCCCACGCCCTGGGCGCTGGCCGCGGCGATCTCGCCGGCCGCGCTGTTGGCGAAGCTCGCGAGCGGGCCGGCGACGACGAGCAGCAGCAGCGCGGCCACGAGCAGCGCGATGCCCCACCCGAGCTTGCGGGCGTCGCGCTCGAATGCGACGCGCAGCGCGGCGATCGCGGCGAGCGGCAGCGTCTCGAGGTGATTGTCGCCCCGGTGCACGAGGCAGCTGGGATGAAGCGTGAGGTGCGTGCCACGCAGCACGCCGTTGGTGAAGGCGTAGCGCGCGATCGCCGGTCCGGACTCGTTCATAGGAAGGCGAACGCGATGCCGACAAAGATCGCGGCGCCGACCCAGTTGTTGTGGCGGAAGGCCTTGAATGCGCCTTCGCGGCCCCGGCCGCGGATCAGCCGCCAGTGATACAGCATCATCGCCGCCGCCGCCGCCAGGCCGGCGTAGTAGGGCCAGCGCAGGCTCAGGAAAACTCCGACGCCGATCAGGATCGCGACCATCGCGGCGTAGCTCGCGATCACCGCGCTCACGTCCCAGCGGCCGAGGGTCAGCGCGGAGGTCCGGATGCCGATGCGCGCATCGTCGTCGCGGTCGACCATGGCGTACTCGGTGTCGTAGGCGAACGAGTAGAAGATGTTGGCGGCGAACAGCATCCAGCATTCGAGCGGCAGGCGTTCCTGGATCGCGGCGTACGCCATCGGAATGCCGAAGCCGAACGCGACGCCCAGCATCGCCTGCGGCAGCGCGAAGAAGCGCTTGGTGAACGGATAGATCACCGCGATGGCGAGCGCGACGAACGACAGCATGATCGTCAGGCGGTTGAGGAAAAGCACGAGCAGGAACGAAACCGCGGCGAGCGCCGCGGCGAGCACGAGCGCCTCGCGCGGCCGGATCTCGCCGGTGGCGAGGGGCCGGTCGCGCGTGCGCTCCACGTGCGGGTCGAACTCGCGGTCGGCATAGTCGTTGATCGCGCAGCCGGCCGAGCGCATCAGGATCGTGCCGACCACGAAGACCAGCAGGATCTCGATCCGCACGCGCCCGGCCGAGGCGAGCCAGACCGCCCACAAGGTCGGCCACAGGAGGAGCAGCGTGCCGATCGGCTTATCGAGGCGGATCAGGCGCTCGTAAGCATCGAGGCGCTTGGCGATGAACGCCAGGTCCATGGCCAGAGGATAACTCACGCCTGACTGAGCTCTGAGCGGGAGCCCAGCCAGCGCGCGACGTGCACGCGCGCCGCGGCCGGGTCGCTCTCCATCAGCTCGGCGGCCGCCCGCACTGCCGCCTCGACCAGGTCCCGGTCGCGCTCGAGGTCGGCAAAGCGCAGCAGCGGCGCGCCGCTCTGGCGCTCGCCGAGGAACTCGCCCGGCCCGCGCAGCGCGAGATCCTGGCGCGCGATCTCGAAGCCGTCGGCGGTTTCGAAAATCACCTTCAGGCGCTCGCGCGCCATGCCCTGCAGCTCCCCGTAGAGCAGGATGCAAACGCTTTCGCGCACGCCGCGCCCGATGCGCCCGCGCAGCTGGTGCAGCTGCGACAGCCCGAAGCGCTCGGCGCTCTCGATCACCATGAGCGAGGCATTGGGCACATCGACCCCAACCTCGATCACGGTCGTGCAGACCAAGAGCTGGGTTGCGCCCTTGAGGAAGGCCGCCATGACCGCCGCCTTCTCCGCCGGCGCCATGCGCCCGTGCACGAGCGCGACGCGGAGCGTTCCGAGCTCCGTGCGCAGCTTCTCGTAGGTCTCGAGCGCGGTGCGCAGGCCCGCCTTCGACTCCTCGATCACCGGGCAGACCCAGTACGCCTGCTGCCCCTCCGCGCAAGCGGCGCGGATCCGCACCAAAACTTCTTCTCTCCGCCGATCGGAAATCAGCTTGGTGGAGACCGGCCGCCGTCCCGGCGGCAGCTCGTCGAGGGTCGAGACGTCGAGATCCGCGAGATAAGTCATCGCCAGCGTCCGCGGAATCGGCGTCGCGCTCATCATGAGCTGGTGCGGCACGCGACCGCCGGCCTTCTTGCGCAGCGCGAGGCGCTGCTCGACGCCAAAGCGATGCTGCTCGTCGACCACCACGAGGCCGAGGCGAGAAAACTCGACGCCTTCCTGGATCAGGGCGTGCGTGCCGATCAGCACCCGGCCTTCCAGCATCGCCTTCTTCTCATTCTTGCGCATGCCCCCGCGCAGGTAGCCCAGTCGCACGCCGAGCGGCGCGAGCCACGCGTTGAACTTGCGCCAGTGCTGCTCGGAGAGGATCTCGGTCGGCGCCATGACCGCCGCCTGCGCGCCCGAATCCACCGCGGCAAGGCAGGCGATCGCGGCGACAATGGTCTTGCCGCTGCCCACGTCGCCCTGCAGCAGCCGCTGCATCGGATGCGGCTCGCGCAGGTCGTTCAGCACCTCCTGCACCGCGCGTCTCTGGGCGCGGGTCAAAGTGAAGCCCAGGCTCGACAGAAACCCTTTCAGCAGTGCTCCATTGATCTTCAGCACCCGCGCCTGGCGGGTGCGGCGCCTCTGGTAGGCGAAGCGCATCGAGAGCTGCTGCGCGAGCAGCTCATCGAACTTCAATCGGCGCCAGGCCGGGTGCGTGCGGTTCGCCAGCTCGCCGACGTCGATGCCGGGGGGCGGACGGTGCAACAGCTTCACGCTATCGGCGAAGTCCGCGAGACCGAGGCGCCGGCGCATCTCCGCGGGCAGCGTGTCGTCGAGCACCTCGCCATCGAGCGCGCTGAGCACCGCCGCGCGCAGGTCCTGCTGCTTCAGCTTTTCGGTCGCGGGATAGATCGGCGTCAGGGTCTCCGGCAGCGGCTCGCCCGCGTCGACGATGCGGTAGCGCGGATGCGCCATCTCGGCGCCGAAGAACCCTCGCCGGAGCTCACCAAAAGCGCGCACCCGCCGCCCGCTAGCGGCCGCTTGCTGGAACTGCCTGAGCTGGCTTCCCCAAAAGTTGAAGAACCGCAGCACCAGGCCTTCCGCGTGGATGACGAGCTGGCGGCTGGGCCGATACATCACCTGCGCCTTGAGCACTCTGGCTTCGACGTTCACCGGCGTTCCTTCCGGCGCGGCTTCGGGCGGCGTCAGCGCCGTCTCGTCGTCGTAGCGCAGCGGCAGGTGCAGCACGAAATCGAAGCGCGAGCGCAGCCCGAGCTTGCGGAATTTTTCTTCGAGCGAACCCTTAATCGGCGTGCAGGATCGCGTCGATCTCGACCAGCGCGCCGCGCGGCAGCCCGGCGACGCCGATGGCGGCGCGCGCGGGGTAGGGCTGGCGCACGTATTGCGCCATGATCTCGTTCACGCGCGCGAAATGCGCGAGATCGGTGAGGTAGACGGTCATGCGCACCGCGTGATCGAGGCTCAGGCCCGCCGCGGCGGCGACCGCGGCGAGGTTGCGGAACACGCGATGGGCCTGCGCGTCGATGCCTTCGGCAAGCTGCATGGTCCCAGGGTCGAGCCCGATCTGCCCCGAGAGGTAGACCGCGGCGCTTGCGCCGATCTTCACCGCCTGCGAATAGGTGCCGATCGCTTCGGGCGCGTCGCGCGTCTGGATCGGAGTTTTCATCGGGGGTATCTTAGCCTAATGATTTCCCAGCTCGAGAAGCTCCTCGGCACACCGCGCGACGGGGCGCTGCTGCGTTATTCGCTGGGACTCGAGTACGCCAAGGCCGGCAACCACGAGCGCGCAATCGAGTATTTGCGCGACGCGGTCGCCCGCGACCCGCTCTACTCTGCCGCATGGAAAGCGCTCGGCAAGGCTCTCGCCGAGCTTTCCCCCGACGAAGCGCTCCTCGCCTACCGGCAAGGGATCGAGGCGGCCAGGAAGAAAGGCGACCGCCAGGCCGAGAAGGAGATGACGGTGTTCGCGCGCCGGCTGGAAAAGTTAGCCGGGAAATAACCGCGCCAGGGCGTCGCGCAGGCCGGGAACGAAGCTTTCCTTGCCGACCAGCGCGTCGGCGCCGGCGCGGCTCGCGGCCGCGGCGGCTTCCGGCGTGTGGAACAGCGTCATCGCCACGACCGCGGGCGCGCCGGGCTCGGCCTTCACGCGCTTGACCATTTCCAGGCCGCGGGTCGGCGGCGTGCCGAGATCGAGAAGCAGCACGTCGGGCCCGGCCGAGCTCACCAGCGCGAGCGCCTGCAGCGCGGTGTCCGAAGTGCCGGCGAGGACGAAGCCCGGCAGGTTGGACACGTAACTGGCTGCTGCGGTGAGGAACGCCGGGCTGCTGTCGGCGATTGCGATGCGGCGGATTCGTGCGTCGGACATTGGACGGCAGGCTAGAGCGCGAATGCGCGGCGGGCCATCGGGGGCTTCCCTAGCCCGCCGCTAGGAATTTCCTGAGCCTGCGTAAAACCTTGTCAGCCGCAGTTAACCTTCGGGCGGTACGAGCCCCGTGCGCAGGGCATATCTCACGAGACCGGCGACGTCGCGGATCCCGAGGCGCTCCATGATCTGCGCGCGGTGCGTCTCCACGGTTTTCACCGAAAGGTTGAGCAGGAAAGCGATCTCCTTCGTGCTCTTGCCGCCCGCGACGAGCTTCAGCACCTCGCGCTGGCGCGCGGTGAGCACCTCCGGCGCGGTCTCGCCGCCCGTGCGGTGCATGTAGCCCTCGACTACCTGGCGCGAGACCGAAGGGCTGAGCCAGCTTTCGCCGCGCATCACGCTGCGCAGCGCGAGCTCGAGCTCGCCGGTCGCCGCGTCCTTCAGCAGATACCCCACGGCGCCGGCGCGCAGCGCCTGCAGCACGTACTCCTCGCCGGCGTGCATCGAGAGAATCACCACCCGCACTTCCGGATAGCGCTCGCGCATCTGCGCAGCGGCCTCGAGGCCGGTGATGCCTTTCATCGCGATGTCCATCAGCACGACGTCGGGCCGCTCGCGGTCGGTGAGCTCCACCGCCTCCTCGCCGCTGGACGCTTCGCCCACCACCTGGACCTCGCGCATGCCCTGGAGCAGCGAATGGATGCCCGCGCGCACGAGCGCGTGGTCGTCGGCGAGCAGCACGCGAATCATCAGGCCGCGCGCTCCTTGCCGGAGGCGGTGAGCGGGAAGGTGGCGAGCAGCACGGTGCCCTGTCCCTGCGCCGAGCGCAGCTCGAAGGAGCCGCCGGCGAGCGCCATGCGCTCCTCCATGCCGATCAGGCCGAGGCTCGTGCCGTTGGCCGAGCGCTCGCGCACCGAGTCGAGGTCGAAGCCGCGGCCGTCGTCGCGCACCGAGATCGCGAGCCTGCCGCCCGCGGTATAGAGACGCACCCAGAGGTTGCGCGCACGCGCGTGGCGCAGCACGTTGTTGATCGCCTCCTGCGCAACGCGAAAGCATGCGGTTTCGGTGTCGGGCGCGAGCTCCTGCGGCGCGTCCTCGGTCTCGAAGTGCGCCTGCAGCCCGGCGACGCGCGCCTGGCGGTCGAGATGCGAGCGCACCGCCGCGGCGAGCCCGAGGTCATCGAGCTGCGGCGGGCGCAGGCTGAGCGACAGCTGGCGCACGCGCTCGAGCGTGTGCTGCACGGTATCGACGCATTCGTCGACGCGCGCGCGCGCGGTCGCCTCGGCGCCGGCGCGCGCGACCGACTCCAATTGGATTTTCAGCGCAGTCAGCGCTTGCCCGACGTCGTCGTGCAGGTCGCGCGCGAGGCGCCGGCGCTCCTCCTCCTGCACCTCGAACAGCCGCCGCGAGAGCGCGCGCAGCCGCTCGTGCGACAGCTCGAGCTCGCGGTTCAACCGCTCGAGCGTCTGCTGGGTACGCAGGCGCTCGGTGACGTCGTTGATCTGCACCAGGCGCGCGGGGTGCCCGCGCCAGGCGACCAGGTGGCCGACGGCGTCGACGTCGATCTGCTCGCCGGTCTTCTTGAAGTGCCGGAACCTGCCGTAGTGCACTTCGCCGCCTTCGCCGCGCAGGAACTCGCGAAACGGCGCATCGTCCTCGGCCCGGCGGATATCCACCGTGGTCATGCCGAGGAATTCTTCGCGCGAATACTCGTACAGGCGCAGCGCCGCGTCGTTGACCGCGAGGAATCGCAGCGACTGCGTATCGAGCACCCACATCGGCAGCGGGCTGCGCTCGAACAGCATGCGGTAGCGGCCCTCGTGCGGGTCGATCTTGTCCACCAGCCGCTGCAGCAGCGCGGCCATCGAACGAAACGCATTCATCGAGCGCGAATGGTAGCGCGCTGGCACGCACTTTGCGGCTGGCTCGTCCGTCAGCCATGGGCACCCGCCAAAACGGAAGCTCTTACAACCCCGAGGGCTCGGCGCGGGCCGCCGGCCTGCGCTATGTGACGGATGACACGCCGGGTCTTTCCCGCATCCGCGTGGGCGCGGCGTTTCGCTACCGCAGCGCGGACGGCGCCGCGGTTCGCGCCAAGCCGGTGCTTGCGCGCATCCGGGCGCTCGCGATCCCGCCGGCATGGGAACGCGTGTGGATCTGCCCGCGCGAAGACGGCCACCTGCAGGCGACCGGACGCGACGCGCGCGGACGCAAGCAGTACCGTTATCACGCGCGGTGGCGCGAAGTGCGCGACGAGACCAAGTACGGCCGCATGCTCTCGTTCGCCCACGCGTTGCCCCGCATTCGCCGGCGCGTGCGCCAGGATCTCGCGCTCGCCGGGCTGCCGCGCGACAAGGTGCTTGCCGCGGTCGTGCGGCTACTCGAGACCACGCGCATGCGCATCGGCAACGAGGAATACGCCCGCGAGAACGACTCGTTCGGCCTCACCACGCTGCGCGTGCGCCAGGTCCGCGTGCGCGGCTCGACCATGCAGTTTCGCTTTCGCGGCAAGAGCGGCATCTGGCACGACTTCGCGTTCAGCGACCGGCGGCTCGCCGCGATCGTGCGGCGCATGCGTGACCTGCCCGGCTACGAGCTCTTCCAGTATGTTGACGAGCAAGGCGAGACGCGCGCGGTCGATTCCACCGACGTCAACGCCTATCTCAAGGAGATTTCGGGCGAGGAATTCACCAGTAAGGACTTCCGCACCTGGGCGGGCACCGTGCTCGCGGCGCAGACCCTCCACGCGGTGGGGAAGAACGGACTCTCGAAGGCGATCGAGCAGGTCGCGCGGCAGCTTGGCAATACGAAAGCCGTCTGCCGAAAGTGCTACATCCATCCCGCGGTGATCGATGCCTATCTCGATGGCCGCCTTGCCGAAACGATGCGCGCGGGCAGCGCCGAGGCCTGCGTCAAGCGTCTGTTGTCGCGCCGCCGGCCACGCTCGCCCATTCCCGCGCTAAAGCAATCATTGCGCAAGCTCCGCCAGCGTGGCACGCACTTTGCTCCGGTTGCTCAGCCATCCTAAGGAGATCGCCATGTTGAAAATTCTCGGCGCAGCGACGCTTCTCGCCTTCGCGAGCGCCTCGCTGGCCCAAACGGCGCAGCCCGGACAGACTACGCCGAACGTCGCCCCTTCCCAGACACCATACGTGACGCCGTCCCAGACGCCCGCGGTAACGCCGTCGCAGACGCCGAGCGTCACGCCCTCGACCGGCGCGCCGATCGTGGGTGGACCCGCGCCGACGGTTGGCGGCATCGAGCAGCGCCCGCTAACCGGCCTCAGCCGGTGCGAGAACCTGCTCGCATTCGAGCGCGACAAGTGCCTGCAGGATGAGCGCAACGCGGCCACCGGCGCTACGACCACCACCCCGGGCGCTACGACCACCACCCCGGGTGCTACGACCACTGCCCCGGACGCTACGACCACCGCGCCGGCAGCAGCTCCGATGAGCACCCCGAGCGCTCCAATGACCAGCCCAGGCGCTCCGACGACTAGCGCGCCAGGCGCGCCGCCGCGTTAGATCGTGATCGCTGTCCTCGTCGCCGCGCTGCTCGGCCACGCTTCGGCGTTCGCCGACGGTCCCGGCACTCGCATCCTGACGACCCCATCGGGACCGCAGCGGGCGAGCCCGGCAACCGAACGCGATCTTCAGCGCTGCGAAACCCTGCGCGCAGAAGACAAGGAACGCTGCATGAGAGCCGCGCGCGCGGCTGCCGCGGCAGACGAGAAAACGCGCGGGCCGGAAGCGACCGGCGCAGCCTCCGGCGCAAGCAGCGCACCCAGCACCGGAGCGAGCAGCGGCGCCGCGGCCGGCGGCACGGCGCCGCGCTAGGGCGCGGGTTGTAAAAGTCAGTCAGACTCGTTCGGTTTTGTTCGAACGGCAGGTTTCTGCCGCCCGCAGAGCGCGCCGCGGTGTCAGCCTTCGCGCATGGATCTCACACCGGGTGAACGAGCGGTACTGGGGCAAATCCGCGTGCTGTATGCGACCGCGGGTGCGCGTGATCAACAGGTCAAGGCGTTGCTGATGCAATGGCCACCGACGCATTACGAGGCGTACCAGCGAGCCTATGGGAGCCTGGTCGCGAAGGATTTGATCCACGATGCGGGCGCGCAATCATTCCGGATCACGGATGCCGGCCTCAAAGCCATCGGGGTCTCGGTGCCGCGGCCTGCGATCCAAGCGGAAAAGCGCCCACCGGTCGAGCGCGTCGAAGCGCGCAGCGTTGCCCAGCGGGACGCCAAGCCGGCGCGATCGGGCCTGCGAAGCGCACTTTCACGCCTGGTGACCAGCGTGCTGCGCTAGGGCGAAAAAACCCAAAAGGCCCTTAGAAGAAGGCTAGCGCCCGCGCCTCGATGCTCTGCCGCGGCGGTGCGCCCAATGGCGTCGACGGATCGTCGAACGACGTGTGCGGAGTGAAGCGCGCGCGGCCGTCCGTCTCGCTGTCGAACACCTTGAAAACCAGCGCCTCGTCGCGCCGCATCTGGGGGAAATAGAACCAGCGGTGCTTCGGGCTGTACTTCAGGCGATAGGTCTGCCCGATGCGGTGCGGATAGCGCCGCTCGGCGATGAGCAGGTCATCCGGCGCGACGCTCTTCGAGTCCGCGATCGCGAGCGGATTGCACTGGATCGGCTGGTTGATCGCGCGCCAGACTTGGATGATGGCAAAGCGGCGCTTGAGCAGCGTCTCGGCCTCGTCGCCCATCAGCTCGCGCACGCGGTTCGGCCCCGACCATTCAGTGTAGTCGTTGTGCGCCGAGAGCAGCGGCTCGCGGATGACGCGCGCCTCGCGCTCGGCCTCGTCGCCCGAGCGCAGGGTGTGATCGAATACGATGACCCGCGCGGCACCCGAGACGCTCCGAATGAGTTCCGACACTTCCGCGTAGTAGACGCGCTCGAGCTCGGCCTTGTCGAAGAAATCGCGGACCGCGGTCCTGTGTTCGACTAACACGAAGCCGTTCTCGTCGAGGGAAAATGGGGTGGAGGAAATGCGGCCATTGCGTATTTCCACCTCATGGACTTCTTCGGTGCCCGCAGTGCGGTGCCGGATGTTTTTCGGGCCGAAGGTCACGTTGACGAGCTTTTCGCCGGTGGCGGCGGTGTAGCGGATGCGGACCAGCATCCCCCCAACTATACGACTTGTCGGCCTCCGGCCGCGCCGCCACCGCGGAGGGACTTCTACCTACTAGGTAGAGATTCTGGTGGAGTGGAGGAGGATCGAACTCCCGACCTTCGCATTGCGAACGCGACGCTCTCCCAGCTGAGCTACCACCCCGGAGCCTCTCTCGCGAGGGGCGGATTCTACCGTAATATTCCTCCATGCAGATCTCTCCGCCATTCGGATACAAGGAAGTCGTCCCCTTCCTGAAGACACAGAAGGTGCGCCTGCTCGCACCGGGCGAAGTGCCCGAGTTCGTGCAGCGCGGCAACGCGGTGCCGATCAGCCACACGGAGTTCCAGCCGATCGGGCGGCACTATCCGATCGTGTTCACCACGGGCGACGAGGGCAAGAGCTACGCCGCGGTCGCGGTGCTCGGCATGAGCGCGGGCGAGAACCTCTTCTATGCCGACGGCCGCTGGACGAGCGGCTCGTATATCCCGGCGTATGCACGGCGCTATCCGTTCTGCATGGCGCGCGTGAACCTGAACCAGGTCGAGCAGAAGGACCGGCTGATCTGCGTCGAGAAATCTTGGCTCGACGAGGAGCGCGGCGACGCCATGTTCGACTCGGGCGGCCAGCCGAGCGAAAAATGGAAGGGGGTCGAGCGCCTGCTGGCGGAATACGAGGCCGATCTCGAGCGCATGCGCGAGATGTGCGTGCTGCTCGCCGACTACGGCCTGCTCGAGCCGTTCAGCATGCAGGCCACGCTGAAGAAGGAAAAAGGCGGCGGCTCGATGCAGATGACCGGCATGCACCGCGTGGCGGAAAAGAACCTCGAGAACCTGAACACCGCGCAGCTCAAGAATCTGATCCGCAAGGGTTACCTCGCGCGCATCTACATCCACCTGCTTTCGCTCGAGAATTTTGCCCGCTTGCTCGACCGCAAGGGCGAACGCGCAGCCGCTCCCGCGTAACGAAAATCGACACCGTGTCGCCGCCGCGACTACCGGTGGCGTTGCGATTGCAGCGTAGCATTCACGCGCCGAGAATTCCGCGCATGAGCTATCCCGATCTGGAGAAGGCGCGCGAGTGCCACGACGCGCTGCGCGAGATCTTCATTCACCATGCGGGCGGTTGGGCCGACAAGGAAGCGCTCTACCGCGTCGAGAAGCTCGCCTGGCATGCGATGACCCTGGTCAAGGACGCCGAGTGCCAGGAGAAGATCGGCATCGTCGAGCACTATGCCGCGGCGCTCTACTCCGAAGCCGAGCACCACCGGTGGCGCATGTCGTCGCTGCCGGGCGCGGATTTTCTGCGCCTGCAGATCCTGCGTGCGCTGGTCGGGTTTCACGGTCGGCTGCTCGCGATCGAGGCCGCGCGGCGCAACGGCATGGACGCCGAGCCTGCCCCGCTACGCACCCCCGGCGCCGAAGCCGACGCCAAGCGCCTCGGCTGAGCCGGACAGCCTGCACCACCTGACGTCGCCGTCCGCGTGACGCGGGCACGACTCCTGCTCACGCGTTCTCACCGAAGGAGTACGGGTGAACGAGCGCAGGAAAACTCGCCTAGGGCTCAAGGTGATCCACAAGCACCGGATTGGCCAGAAGGTCTTTCGCCGCGTGTCGGAGCTCGTCATGATCGACGGCCAGCCGAAGGCGCTGCTGGGCTGGATCAACCTCGGCGACGTGCGCACGCCGATCTATCTCTGCGACCTTGACCAGACCAAGCTGCGGCGCTCCCCCACCACCGCCAACACCTATCTTTACGACGAAATTACCGTCGACCCGCGCTTCGAGACGCTCGATACGCAGCGCGATGGCGATCTACCGACGAACGTCGCGTAGGTTGCTACAGCAAATTCGCTAGCTGCTGACATACCCGCGCCTCGCGCCTGCCTACCATCGCGCTCACAGGAAGAATGGACAGGAAGAACGGTGATGAACGCCCCCCTGCGCATACTCGTCGCGGACGACAACCGCGACACCGTGCATACGCTCGCGGTGCTGCTGCGCGCCGAGGGCCACGAGGTGCGCGCGGCGTACAACGGCATGGACGTGATGCGCATCGCGCGCCTGCATCGCTTCGATGCGCTCATCCTCGACATCGAAATGCCGGAGATGAGCGGTTACGCCATCGCGCAGGAGCTGCGTGTCCTTCACTACGGCACCCGCGGGCCGCTGCTGGTCGCGATCTCGGGGAAGTGGAACAACCGCTCCGAGAAGCTCCTCGCCCAAGCGGTCGGCTTCGATCACCACTTCGAAAAGCCCTGCGATCCGAACGTGCTGCTTCAGCTGCTCGCGGCGCGTGGCCGGGGTCAGGATGCGTCAGGGAGGAATTCTTCACGCGGCGAGGTGGACCATTTGGGCCTATAGTGGGCCCATGAAAACCCTTCTCGCCGTGGTCGCCACCGCCGCGCTTGCCGGCTGCGGCGTCGAAACCGCCAGCACCGCCGCCACCGCCGCCGCGATCAAGAAGCAGGAGCTCCAGGAGGGTCAGAAAACGATGCAGCGCGCGCAGCAGAAGATCGACGCGGCTGCGCAGCAGATGCAGCAGCGCGCCGGCGCTAACGAGCAGTAAGGACGCGGGGCTGGAATGCGCGCGTAGTGCGCTTGCGTGCGGCTCGCGCCGCGGAGATGCCTAGCCAGGCGGCAAGCTGTTGCATCGACCGCAGCCAGGGCTTCGGGTCGTCGAGCGCGAACACGGCCCACTCCAGGGACCGCAAATAGGGCGCCCAGGTACTACGCCGCAAGGCAAGTCGCGGCGACCTGAGCAGGCGCTTCAGGTCTTCCTGCAGGTTGATCCAGCAATGCTCGGCATCGTGCCGCAGCCGCACCGAGGAAAGTTCGTCCGGCGCGACATGATCGCAATAGGCGAAATAGGCCGCGTCGAAGCCCGCTTTCCAGCCGAGCGAGTGAAAGTAGGGCGGGCGCGCATTCCACTCGATGAAGTAGTACTTTCCGTCGCGCGGGCTGCGCTTGAATTCAACGTGGATCACGCCGTGGTAATCGAGCCTTTCGACCAGGCGCACCGTCATCCGGCGCACCTCGGGCGCATCCACCACCCGGCCGACCGCCATGATGCCCACTTCGAGCGAGGTCTGCCGCACCTTCCGCGTGCTCAGCACGAAGCAGGCGTCGCGGTTCCGCGCGCGATAGCACACGCTGCCGTAGTGGCAGGATTCGTCACCGTCGATGTACTCCTGCACGAGCACATCGGCGGGAGATGCCACCAGCGCACGCAATTGCCGCTCGAGCTCGCCCGCGCTCGCCGCGACGATGGCCTTGAACGAGGGATTTGTCCCGACGGGGAAGCGCGCCGGTGAGGGCTTGGCGAGCAGCCGCTCGCGGGTTTGCGCGCCGATGGCGGCGATCTGGTCCCAGGAATCCGGCAACCATGTGCGTGGCACGGCGATGCCGGCTTCGGCCGCCGCCTGGACCTGAAACGTCTTGTCCATGAACTGGGTGGCGCGCGCGAGCGGCTCGACGATCCAAAAGCTCCGCTCCAGCTCGCCGGCGTGCGGCGCAAGCGCCTTCAGCATCTTGTCGTTGTCGATGAGCAGCAGCGCACGGTGCGCGGCGTTGGCCTGCAGCGCGCGTAACGCGTCGTACAACGCGCCGAGGTCCGCTACCCGCGTCTCTGACGCGCAGTAGCGGCTAAGCGAGGCGATCTGCGGGCTTCCTTGCAGCGCGACGACATGGACGCGCACGCCACGCCGGCCCAGCGAGCGCACGGTCGCAAGCCCGTTGATGCCGGCATCGCCGACGCAGACGACCGCTTCCATCAGTGCGCTCCAGACAGGGCGGCGCCCGACGCTGGACGATTCATCCTCCACGCAAGGGCAAGCACGCCGGGCGGCAGGTTCACGCTCGGCATCAAATGCGGGTCCTTACGCGTCCGCGACTTGCAATTCACCGCCGCGCGATAGTAGCGGCGCACGCCGGCGAGCGTGCATTCATCGGCATCGCCGTTTGGATAGGAGAAGAACTCGGCGGGCCGTCCAAGCCGCGCTTCGATCATGCGACGGCTGTCGCGCAATTCGGCCTCGATCTCCGAGGCACTCATGCTCGGCAATACCGGATGCGTCATGGTATGCGAGCCTACGGTCACAATCCGCGGATCGAGCGCGCGCAATTCTTCCCAGGCGGCGAGATCGAAAGCCTCGCGATCCAGCTCAGAAGGCACAAAAGCGGCCGTGGCGTGCCTCAGCTTTGCCTCCGCTCGCGTTCGCTGCGCGAAGTCCATTTCCTTCAGCCGCTGGACGAACGCTTCGATCTCGGCGGGCGCATTCAGCTCGCCGCCGAGCTCTTGCCGCAAATGCCTGCCGGCGAACTGCAGGCGGCGACGCGCCTCGTGGGTCCAGAGCCAGCGTCGCTCCTCGATCAAGCCCGGGCAGACAAAGAACGTCGCCGGAATGCCGAGCGCGCGCAGGATCGGATAGGCCACGAGCACGTTGCTGCGCAACCCGTCGTCGAACGCGATTGCGGCCCGCCGGCGATGCCGCGGCGTGCGCATCGTGCCGATGGCAGCGGCGAATGCGCCAAGCGGGACGATCGCGAACATTCGCTGCAGGTAGCGGAGCTGCCGCTCGAGCGGCGCGGCGAATTGGTGCGCCGTACCGTGGCAAAGAAAGATCAGGTCATCGCCGTCCTCGAGTGCCCGTCCTTGACGGACGCCGAGCCAGTAGCCGACGGCGAGTGGCGCCCGCAACACGTTCCGCGCGCTCAGCATGCATACCTCCTGACGCAAGGAATGCACGAAGTATGCCGATCGCACGTAGGCGTTCATTTGATGCGCTAGTTCTTGCGGCGCATGGTGATCAACGCGCATGCGCCGTGCGATGCCTTGACGCAAGAGCGGAAGGCGCCCATCGTCAAGCGAGCCATGAACCTGGGCAAGCTCGACCGGTGCGGCATGTTGGCATTTCGCGCGCGTCACGTGGTCAAACGAATCGTGGGGGGTCTGCAACGCATGGCCCTTCGAAGACGTGCGCGAAAACCGAAGAACCCGACGCACAACCGGCTCGTGCTCGCGGCCGCGAGAACGATGAATCTCACGGTCGATGAGTTGCCCTATCAGATGCTGCGGATTTCAGACGGCAACAGGCTGCTCTACTCCACCGACTTCAATTTTTCGTTCGAAAGCCTGACCGCCTACTGGCTGTGCGGGAACAAACATCTCACGTCGGCGCTCCTCCGGGAGCGCGGCATTCCGGTGCCCGACTTCGCGGTGTATCACACTAGGGACCTGGCATCCGCGTTTTCGGCCTTCCCCAGCCTGAGGCACCCGGTGGTGGTGAAGCCCTGCTTTGGCGCCGGAGGCGAGGGAATAACGGTCGGCGTTACGGCTCTAAAGGACTTCCGCCGCGCGTGCTATCGCGCGGCGCTGACCGCTGACCCGATCATCGTCGAGCAAATGGTCCCGGGGCGGCACTGGCGCATCACGCTCTTCAACGGTCAGCTCGTGTTCGCCTGCGAGCGCCTGCCGGCGTCTGTCGTCGGCGACGGACAGTCGTCAATCGAGTCGCTGGTCAGCCGACATAACAATGCGATTACGGAGCGCGGCGGATTCCCGTGCGCCTATCCGATTCAGATCGACGAGGACACGCGGGCCGCGCTGCGCGCGCATGACATGACCTCGCAGTCCGTACCGAGCGCCGGCCAACGGGTCGTGCTCAAGCGCATCTGCAATGCAGCCGTGGGCGGATTGACCGCGGATATCACAGCGACGCTACACCCCGATTATCTGGAGCTCGCGCGCAGGGCGGCAGACGTTCTGGGCGCGAGGCTTTCCGGCGTCGATATCATCGGCCCCGATGCGACGCGGCCGATCGGCAGCGGCAGCGTCTTCGTCAACGAAGTCAACACCACGCCGGACCTGCTGCTGAATCACTTCGATGTCTCCGGATCCGGAAACGCCGTCGCGACCGTAGCGCGCTTTTTGAAGATGGTGTTTGCCGCCGGTGACGCCGAGCGGCGTCATGACCTGCCGAGGGCAGCATGAGTGGGCCGGGTTTTTCTCACTTAGAAAGCGTCGGTCGCTTCTTCAGCTCCGGCAGGATCGCCCGCTCGTAGAACTCGACGCCGACCTTCGCGATGCGCTCAGGCCCGATCATCGCCATCGCCTCGTCCGGGGCGCGCTTCCAGGCCTTGTACTCGTCCTCGTAAGGCAGGCCCATCGACTGGGCGATGAGCTGGATGTAGTTGTGGACCGGCATCACGCCTGCGGCTTCAAGGCCGACCATCTCGCGGAAACATTGGTGGAAGGTGGTGACCAGCGCTTCGGCGCCAAGCGCCTTCGCCGCGCGCACGGTGTCGGTGTGCATGTCCTGCAGCGCAGCCGGCATGCCGGCGAACGAGGCACACATGTAACCGGGTGCGGCGTAGCCGGCGTCGACGACCTCTACGCCGGGAATGAGTGAAAGGATCTCCGGCACCATGCGGTTCACCGGCACGAGCTCGTTGAAGCCGACGTGCTTGTGCAGCATCACGCGCATCGGCACACGGTTCTTGAGGAGCGGCGCGAGCTTGTCGCGGTTCGCGTGCACGAGCTCGACCATGTAGCTCATGTCGAAGTGCCGGTCGTGCGCCTTGTCCATGAAGACGTGCATGTGCGAGTGGCACGACGGGCACCACGCGACGACGCGCGCGCCCCGGTCGTTGAGCTTGCCGACCGTTCGCGTCGCCATGCCACCGGCGGTCGTCTGGTTCGCGTCCTTGACCGTGCCACAGCAGTAGTCCGGCCCGCCAACCGGCGAAGCCTCGAAGCCGATGGCGCGCAGGATGTCGAGGCAGGCATGGATGATGTCGCCATGCCGCAGCACGTTGCAGCCGTACCAGAAGGTAACTCGCTCACCCATTACGTCCACTCCTTCAGCTCTTCATCCGTGAGCTGCAGCTTGGCGAAGGCGCGCACGCGGTCGAAGTAGTCGCGGTCTTCCTTCATGTCGATCTGCTTCGGCTGGCCGCGCCCGCCCAGCGCGGTCATGCGCGCGAGGCGCATCATCATCTTGGGATCGACATTCTCCGGACAGGCGGGCACGCAGCTGCCGCTGCGGGTGCAGACCGCGATCCAGCCGAGCGCCTCCGGCGTGCCCTGCTCGCCGCGAAGGACGGCGAGCACGCCGGGCACGACCGCCTTGCCGTCCGTCGGCGGTGCCTTCGAGTACCGCGCCATCGGACACACCTCGAAGCATTTGCCGCACTTCGTGCAGGCGCCGAGGATGCGGTCGATCTCGCTTTGCTGGAATTCCTTCAGCCGCTGGCCGATGACGGGTCGGGTGCTCATGCTCGTGCAGTAAGCGCGATGGGTGACTCTATCACCGCATCGTCTTGACTCCGCAGACTATTTTGTGTCCGCCGGGTAACCGGCCGGTATCGTGAGCGCGCTTACCGAGCACCGGATTTGTGTCGCGGCACAGCCGGGCGGATTCGACGATTACCTGGTGTGGTTTTACTGTGGTTGCAGCTTCGCGTCCCTGGCGATCTTGCCGAAGATCACCATCCAGTCCTGATAGCGCTTGCGCAGCTCGTCCGGCGTGCTGGTTTGCGCCATCGATCCCGCCTTCGCCATGCGGTCGCGCACCTCGGGGTCGGCGAGCGCGCGCGCAAAGGCCTTGCTGAGGGTTTGCACGATTTCGGAACTCATCCCGGCGGGGCCCATGATGCTGCGCCACGCCGGCATCTCGTAGCCGGCGATCCCGGCCTCGGCCACGGTCGGCACGTTAGCCATAATTGGCGAGCGATCGCGACTGGTGACGGCGAGGACGCGCAACTTCTCGCGATTGCCGACCGCGCCGACGATGGGCGAAAAGAAATAGTCGACGCGCCCGGCGATTACGTCGGTGAGCGCCTCGGCCGGCGTTTTGTACACGACCTCAACTGCCTCGATGCCGGCCATGCTGTTGAACAACACCACGGCCCAGTACGGGATCTGTCCCGCGCCGATGGTCGCGTAGGTGAGCTTGCCGGGCTGCGACTTGGCGAGGGCGACGAACTCCGATACCGTGCGCACCGGCAGGCCCTGCTTGGCGACGAAGGCGAACGGCGAGGTCTCGATGAGGGTGACCGGCGTGAAGTCCTTCATCAGATCGTAGGTCACCTGGGCGTTCACGTAGCGCGCGCCGGCCATCGAGCCGCCGGCGAGGAGTAGCGTGTAGCCGTCGGGCGTGGACTTGGCGACGAAGGTCTGGCCGATCATGCCGCCCGCGCCGGAACGGTTCTCGACGATGAACGGCTGGCCGAGGGTCTCGGACAGCTTGGGCGCGAGCAGGCGCGACACGAAGTCGTCGCCACCACCGGGCCCGGCCGCCACGATGATGCGCACCGGTTTGCTGGGGTACGGCTGGGCTGCGGCGAGCGCCACCGCGAACATGAGGGACGCGGCAAGGATGAAGCGCATGGTGCCCTCCTCTCAGGATCGCAATACTTTACCCGCAGCGGCGCCGGTGAGCGCGCCCTTTTACTGCGTCATCACGCCGTTGGCGAGCGTCATCTCGATGCCGTTCGAGCGCATCACCGGCGCTTCCCGCCGCCGGCAGGCGGTCCGGTCGGCGTCCTGAAGTTTCGCGGCACGACGCGAGGTTCCCATCCTTTACGCGACGAAGCGGACTATGCGGTGGCATATGGTGAATGGCGGCGTAGAATCGCGTCCGCTGACGCCCAAACGCGCGCTCTACCGGGGAGGCAGACCTGTTAAGTCCTGCCGGGCGCGCGCCGAGCTTGGGGGCGGAACGTGCCTTCAGGACGCGCTACGGTGGCCGTTGGCGCGACGCTCGGCGCGAGCGATGGCGCGCGCGGGGCGCGTTCGCTGCATACCGCTGTTAGGCGTTCTCGTCGCTCATGATTGCGCATTGCGTGCGCTAGCACTCAAAACACGCACCTTCGACGCCGGGAAGAATCTCGAACGGCAGGTCGGCCGAGCTGCGCGCCTCGTCCACCAGGCGATCCAGCGCTGCGTCGTCGTGCCGCGGATCGTGGTGGAAGGTGACCAGGCGCTTCACGCCGGTGCGGGCCGCGAACTCGAGCACATGCGGGATCGCGCTGTGCCCCCAGCCGACGTGCTTCGGATACTGCGT
>DASRIR010000059.1:0-16003 GCA_035649875.1 Burkholderiales bacterium
CGCCGCAGTCGATGCACTCGTCGGGATGGATCACCAGCATGTTCTCGCCCTCGTAGAAGCAGTCCACGGGGCAGACCTCGACGCAGTCCATGTGCTTGCACTTGATGCAGTCTTCGGTGACGACGTAAGTCATAGGGCGCGCATTATAAGGGTTGCGGGCACGACGTCGAATAAGAGCGACGTCACATTAAAGGTTTCAGCGACAATCAATGCGGGACCTCAGGCGTTGTCCCCCATGGCGGCGCAGCCCATGATTGCGCGATGCCCCGCCCGCCCCTTCTCGCGCCGCTCCTGATCATCGTCGGCGCGGTGCTGCTTGTCCTTACTGCGGGCTCGGAAATCTTCCTCGGCCTGCAGATCTGGTTCGCCGGACAGGGCGAGATGCCGAGGGAAATCATCCTGCACACGCTCGTCGCGGGCGCGGCGCTGCTCCTCGCCGCGGCCGTGCTGATGACACGCCGCTCGGTGCAGCGCACGGCGGCGGCGGAAGCGGCGTTGCGCGAGAGCGAAGAGCGGCTGCGTCTCGTCGCGAACAATGTTCCGGCGCTCATCTCCTACCTCGACCGCGACCAGCGCTACCGCTTCAGCAACCGCACCTACGACGCGTGGTTCGGCATCGCGCAGGAGCGCATGGAAGGCCGCACCGTGGCCGAGGTGTTCGGCGAGAAGGCCTACGAGCGCATGCGGCCCGAGATCGAGCGCTGCATGGCAGGCGAAAGCGTCGAGTTCGAGTTCACCACCGCGGGCGGGGGTAAGACGCGCGCGCTGCAGATCTCCTGCGTTCCGCACCTCGGCGCCGAAGGCGAGGTCATCGGCTTCTACATGCTCGGCAACGACGTCACCGCGCTCAAGCGCGCGCAGGAGGACCTGCAGCTCGCCGCGCGGCAGCTCGAGAACGACGCGCGCCGCCTCGAGTTCCTCGCGCACCACGACACGCTTACCGGCCTGCCGAACCGCGCCATGTTCGCCGAGCGCGCGCGCGAGGCGGTGGCGCACGCCCGGCGTCACGACAAGACCGCGGCATTCCTGTTCCTCGACATGGATTACTTCAAGCAGGTCAACGACGGCCTCGGTCACGAGGTCGGCGACGACCTGCTTAAGCTCATGGCGGCACGCCTCAAGGCGAGCGTGCGCGGCGACGACTTCGTCGCGCGCATCGGCGGCGACGAGTTCTGCGTGCTGCTGCAGGACATTGCCGAGCCGCGCGAGGCGGCCGCCGTGGCGCAGAAGCTGCTGCACGAGCTCGGCAAGCCCTATCGCATCGGCGCGCACGAAGTGCTTTCGGGCGCGAGCATCGGCATCGCCTGCGTGCCGCAGGACGGCGACGAAGCGAACACGTTGCTGCGGCTCGCCGACCATGCGATGTACCGCGCCAAGGAGCTCGGCCGCAACCGCTACCAGTTCTTCTCCGGCGTGCTCAACGACGACGCCGCGGCCGCGGTCGAGCTCGCCGAGGACCTGCGCGCCGGGGTCGAGCGCGGCGAGCTCTTTCTCGTCTACCAGCCCCGCATCGACATCGCCACCGGCAAGGCCGTCGGCGCCGAGGCGCTGCTGCGCTGGCGCCATCCGAAGCACGGCGTGCTCACGCCCGAGGCCTTCCTGCCGCTCGCCGACGATACCGGCACCCTCGCGCGCCTCGGCGGCTGGATCCTGCGCGAGGCCTGCCTGCAGGGGCGGCGCTGGATCGAGGCCGGCATCCACCCGTTCTCGGTCGTGGTCAACATGAGCGCGCGACAGCTGCGCAGCGGCGGCGTCGCCACCCAGGTGCGCGACGCGCTCAAGGCGAGCGGCCTACCCGCCGCGTCGCTGCTTGTCGAGGTGCCCGAGACCTGCGTGCGCCAGCTCTCCGAGCCGATCGGCCAGACCCTTGCCGAGATCACCGCGAGTGGCGCGCGCCTCTCGGTCGACGACTTCGGCACCGGCTATGCGTCGCTGCCCCTGCTGCAGCGCCTGCGTGCGAGCGCGGTATGCGTCGACCGCAGCCTGATCGCCGGCGTGCCGCACGACAGCGAGCGCTCGGGCCTCGCGCGCGCCCTGATCGCGCTCGCCCGCGGCCTCGAGTTCGAAGTGGTGGTCAAGGGCGTCGAGAGCGAGGAGCAGCGCGCGTTCCTCTCCGAGGCCGGCTGCCGCATCTGCCAGGGCGAGCTCTTCGCCCCTGCGCGCGTCGCGCGCGAAATCGAGCCCCTGCTAAGAGAGCGCCGCGCCGCCTGACGTAGCCGCACCCAGACGCTAAGATAGCTGCGCGCAATCGAAGCGCGCCAGCATGCGGATCGCGGTCCTTACTTTCGAAGGCTTCAACGAGCTCGATTCGTTCATCGCGGCGGCGATGATCAACCGCGTGAAGCAGCCGGAGCTGAAGGCACTGATCGTGTGTCCTTCGGAGAAAGTCGCTTCGATGAACGGGGTCGTGGTGCATTCGCAGGCACCGCTTGGCTTCGCGCGCGAGGCTGATGCGGTGATCGTGGGCAGCGGCGTGGGCACGCGCGAGCTGGTGCGCACGCCCGAGATCATGGCCGAGCTGCGGCTCGATCCGAAGCGCCAGGTCATCGCGGCGCAGTGCTCGGGAGCGCTGGTGCTGGCGAAGCTTGGACTGCTCGCCGACGTGCCGGCGTGCACCGACACCAAGACTAGGCCCTGGGTCGAGGAAGCGGGCGTCAAGGTGCTCGAGCAGCCGTTCGTCGCGCACGGCAACGTCGCCACGGCCGGCGGCTGCCTTGCCTCGCACTATCTCGCCGCATGGGTGATCGCGCGCCTCGCCGGCTGGAAGGCCGCGGACGCCGTGCTTCACTATGTCGCCCCGGTGGGCGAGAAACCGCAGTACGTCGAGCGCGCCCGCGCCGCGATCGGGCGCTACCTTTGAAGCTTGCCGAGGCGCTGCCCGAGCTGGTGGCCGATCTGGAAGGCGCGCTCGTCGCGCTCGGGCGCGGCGACCTGGTCAAGCAGCTCGGCGCCGCGACGCTCGCGCGCTGGACCTACGACGACTTTTCCGACACCACGTATTTGCAGTTGAGCGCTGCGCCGGTGGACATGATGCGCGTCGAGCGCCTTTCGCTCTACGACGAGCTCGGCGTGAACGTTGACACGGACGACCAGGGCCGCCTGTGCGGAATCGAGGTGTTGCAGGGCAAACCGGTGGCCACGCGGCTCGATCAGGTGCCGTAACCGGTAATATTCCCGCGCTTTCCGCCCGGTCTTCCGTATGCTGAAGCCCGTGGACAAGGCACAGATCGCGCAATCCCTGCTCCTCGAGCCGGTGAACGAGGCGGCGACCCTTGTGCGCCGCTACCAGCAAGTGCCCGGGTTCCGTACTTACGTGCGCCAGCGCACGGCGCTCATTGCGCCGATCGCCATCCTGATCCTGGTCACTAGCATGGCCTGCGCCGCGGCGACCGTCCTTTATCTGGGCGGCACGCGTTCGTTCTTCGTGCTGCTCGCGATCTTCTTGGTCCCGATCGTCCTCGCGGGCAGCGCGTTCGTCCAGGGCTACGTGTTCGCGGCCTGGCTCGAAGGACGCGCGCTCGCGAAGGCCCTGCACGGCAAGTCCGCGGCGCACGGCCCGGTCACGACCCGGCTGCACAAGGCTGGCATCGATCTCGGCGCCGCGCCGCCGGTGCCGTGGCTGCTGGCGCTGCTGTTCGTCGTCCTGCCGCTCGCCATGCTGTGGGCCGTGGTGCCGATGCTGGCGTTCGTCCTGATCGCGCTCCACGTCATCGCGCCATTCGCCTTCGTCCGCCTCGAAAGCCGCTTGGAAGCCTGACAATCCGTGGGAAGATCCCGGGGCGGAGTGCTTCCCCGGAGGAAAACGCATGCGGATCGAAGGCGGTTGCCATTGCGGCAGGGTGAGCTACGAGGCGGAGGCCGACCCGGAGAAGGCCGGGCTGTGCCACTGCGCCGACTGCCAGACCCTTTCCGGCTCCCCCTACGTCGCGTACATCCCGGTGGCGAAAGACGGGTTCAAGCTGCGCGGCGAGCCCAAGATCTACGTGAAAACCGCTGCGAGCGGCAACCGCCGCGCGCAAGCTTTCTGCCCGGACTGCGGCGCGCGTCTGTGGGCGTCGGCCGTTAGCGATCCTCAAGTCTTCAACCTGCGTCTCGGCGGCGTGCGCCAGCGCGCGCAGCTCCCGCCGAAAGCGCAGGTGTGGTGCGACTCGGCACTGCCCTGGTCGATGGACCTCACGGCGGTGAAGAAGCACGCCAAGCAGGCGATGTGAAGATCCGGCGTTACCGCCCGACCGACCGGGCGGCGGTAATCGAGCTGTTTCGCGAGTCGATGTGGGAGCTTGCACCGCCGGAGCTAGGCGCGCAATTCCAGTCCTACATCGACCACGCCATCGGCGAGGAGCTCGGCCGGGTCGAAGAGTATTACTTCGGCCGCGACGGCCAGGGCTTCTGGGTTGCCGGGGAAGAACGCGTCGTCGGCATGGTCGGCGTCGAGCGGCACGCCGGCGGCGCGGGCGAGCTCAGGCGCATGGCGGTGGCAAGCTCGCAGCGCCGCAAAGGCACCGGGCGCGCGCTGCTCGCACACGCCGAAGCCTTTTGCCGCGAAGCCGGCTATCACCGGATTGTGCTCAGCACCTCGCAGCTGCAAGCCGCGGCTCGGCGGCTTTACGAGTCGAGCGGCTACCGTCTGATGCGCGAAGAAGCGGCCGCAGCGCCGTCGCACAAGTCGGTGGGCGCCGGACTCACGCGCTATCACTACGAGAAAGCGCTGGCGTGAAGATTTCGGTCGTGGTGCCGGCGTTCAACGAGGAGCGATTGCTCGCGGGCTCGCTCGCCGCGACGCGCGCGGCCCTGCGCGCGTTCGACGCCGCCGGCTGGGCATCCGAGCTGATCGTGTGCGACAACAACTCGACCGATCGCACCGCCGAGGTCGCGCGCGCCGCTGGCGCGCAGGTGGTGTTCGAGCCTGTGAACCAGATCGCCCGCGCGCGCAACACGGGCGCGGCGCAGGCAAGCGGCGAGTGGCTGCTCTTCGTCGACGCCGATTCGTATCCCAGCATGGAACTGTTTGCGGATGCCCTTGTTGAAATCCAAAGGGGGACTTGCCTCGGCGGAGGCGCCACCGTGACGCTGGAAAGCGCCGACCTCGGCGTGCGCTTCGCGATTGCGTCGTGGAACGCCCTCAGCAGGGCGGCACGCTGGGGCGCGGGCGCGTTCATCTTCTGCGAGGCGCGCGCCTTCCGCAGCCTCGGCGGCTTCAGCCAGGAGCTGTACGCCGGCGAAGAGATCGACCTCTTCCGCCGCCTGAAGCGCCTCGCGCGACGCGAAGGACGCGGCGTGGTGATCCTCGACCGCCATCCGCTGCGCACCAGCGACCGCAAAGCGCGGCTCTACACCAAGGGCGAGTACTTCCGCTTCATGCTGAAGACGCTCGTGCTCGGCGGCCGCACGCTGCGCGACCGCGACGCGTGCTACTCCTGGTACGACGGCCGGCGTTAGGAATTCGGGGACGGAGCCCTAACTCCGAAAGCTGCGCTAGCCGTGGAGTTAGGGCTCCGTCCCCGAATTCCTAGGCTTCGACGACGAAGTCGAAGCTGGCTTCTTCTCCCTTCCCCTTCTTCATCTCGAGCTCGCGCCGGTAGAGGCCGTCGCGCGGGTTGCCCGGGTCGCCCGGGAAGTAGAGCTGCGTGGTGAGGATGCGCTTGCCGGGCGCCTGCACCTTCACGTGGATGTGCCGCGTGCGGCCCGGGTACTCGGCGGGCACGATGGTCTCGAGCCGGAAGCGGCCCTGCGCGTCGGCGAACTGATGGCCGCGGTAGCGAAAGCCGCGGTTGTCGTAGGCGCCCTCCTCGTCCGAATGCCAGAAGTCGAGCAGCGCGTTGGGCACCGGCTTGCATTGGGCCGAGAGCACCGTACCCGTCACAAGGAAACGCGGGCCCCTGCTTTCCGCTTCCAGCAACGAGATCCGCTTCGGCGAATCGGTCTTGAAAAACGGCCCTTCGGTCTGGCGCGGCGTGATCACGCCGCAGGTCTGCGCCAGCGACTCGAGCGGCAGCAGCAGGCCCGCGGCCAGGAGGTCTCTTCGTTTCATCTCAGCCTTTCACACAGAGGACTTGCTTCAAGGTGTGGACCACGTCCACGAGGTCCGTTTGGTTCGCCATCACCTCGTCGATGCTCTTGTAGGCGCCCGGGATCTCGTCAATTACCCCTTTGTCCTTGCGGCAGATGACGCCCTCGGTCTGGGTCTCGAGGTCCTTGATTGTGAAGCACTTCTGGGCGGCGTTGCGGCTCATCTTGCGGCCGGCGCCGTGCGCGCACGAATGGAAGCTGTCGGCCGAGCCCTTGCCGCGCACGATGTAGCTGCGCGCGCCCATGCTTCCCGGGATGATGCCGAGCTCGCCAGCGCCGGCGCGGATCGCGCCCTTGCGCGTGACCCAGACGCGCTCGCCGTAGTGCGTTTCGCGCTCGACATAGTTGTGATGGCAGTTGACCGCCGCGTCCGTCACCTCGAACGAAGGCAGGTGCCGGCGCATGGCGCCGAGCACGAGGTCCATCATCTCGTCGCGGTTGGTGCGCGCGTAGTCCTGCGCCCAGCCGACCGCCGCCACGTAGTCGTCGAAATGCCGCGCGCCTTCCGGGAAATAGGCGAGGTCGCGATCGGGCAGGATGAGCTGGCTCTTCTCCGCGTCCCGCTTCGCGAGCTCGATAAAGTAGCTGCCGATCGCGTTGCCAATGCCGCGGCTGCCCGAGTGCAGCATCGCCCAGACGCGGTCGGACTCGTCCAGGCAAACCTCGATGAAGTGGTTGCCGCCGCCGAGCGTGCCGAGCTGGTGCACCCAGCTCGAGTTGCGGCCGACGCGCTTTTCGATCCCGGGATGCTGGTCGAGGATTTTCCGCAGCTCTCTTTGAAATCCCTTCGCGGCATCGGTGCGGGCGTCCCGATCGGAATGGTGGCCGAAGCCCACAGGGACGTCGCGGCTAATCTGCCCGAAGACCTTCTTGAGCGAAGTCTCGTCCAGCTCCTTCGCCGTGAGCGAGGTTCGCGTCGCCATCATGCCGCAGCCGATATCGACGCCGACCGCGGCGGGGATGATGGCCTTCTTCGTCGGAATCACCGAACCGACGGTCGCGCCGATGCCCAGATGGACGTCGGGCATCGCCGCGACGTGGTGGTGCACGATCGGCAACTTCGACACGTTCACGAGCTGCGCGCGTGCCGCCGGCTCGATTTCGCCGGTATAGACCTTCACCGGAACAAGGCCTTCGCTGATTTCCTGTCGCACAGGCATAACGCATATTTTGATGCCATTTCGCAATGCGAGTTCGGCACGGCTCTTGCGGCTCCGCGGCATGTTCCCGAACTTCAAGAGGGCGACCTCCGCCGAAGGCATCACGTACGTACGCGCAGGCACGGGACATCCCGTGCTCCTGCTTCACGGTTTTCCCGAGACGCACGTGGCGTGGCACAGGGTCGCGCCCCGGCTCGCGCGGCGCTTCACGGCGATCGCCGCCGACCTGCCGGGCTACGGCGACTCGCAGCCACCCGTCGTGCGCGACCCGAGCGAGCGCGGCAGCAAGCGGCGCCTGGGCCGCGCGCTGGTCGAGTTCATGCGCGAGCTCGGCTTTCCGCGCTTCGCGCTGATCGGCCACGATCGCGGCGCCCGCGTGGCCTATCGCATGGCGCTCGACTACCCGGATGCGGTGACGCATCTTGGCGTGCTCGATATCGTGCCGACGCTCGAGGTCGCCGAGGCCATGTCGCACCCGTTGGCGCTCGAGATGGCGAACTGGTTTCTCCTCGCGCAGCCGGCGCCATACCCCGAGACCCTGCTCGGCGCGGCCCCCTACGCCTACGTGAATCACATCCTCGACGCCTGGGCGGGCGCGCCAGGGGTGATCACCGACGAGGCGCGGGCGGAATACCTTCGCGCCTTCCGCTCGGCCAGCGTGCGCGGGGCGATCTGCGATGAGTATCGCGCGGCGGCCGGCATCGACCTCGAGCACGAGCGCGCCGATCGCGCGGCGCGCCGGCGCATCCGATGCCCCGTGCTCGCGCTCTGGAGCGAGCACGATATCGCCGGACGTTTCTTCGAGCCGCTCGCGGTCTGGCGACGTTGGGCCACGGACGTTCACGGCCAGGCGCTCGACTGCGGCCACTTCCTGATGGAGGAAGCGCCCGACGCCGTCGCGCTCGCCGTGGAATCGCTGCTCGCTAGAGCCCCAGCAATCGCCGAGCGTTCTCTTTCATGATCAGCGGACGCACCTCGGGCTTGATCGGCAGCTTGTCGAACTCCTCGATCCACTTCTCCGGTGTGATCACCGGGTAATCCGAGCCGAACAGGATCCGGTCCTTGAGGAGCGTATTGGCGTATTGCACCAGGATCGGAGGAAAGTATTTCGGCGACCAGCCGGAAAGGTCGATGTAGACCTGGGGCTTGTGCGTCGCCACCGAAAGCGCCTCTTCCTGCCAGGGGAAGGACGGGTGGGCGAGGATGATCGGCATGTCCGGAAAATCGGCCGCCACGTCATCGAGGTAAAGGGGATTGGAATACTTCAGCCGGATGCCGCCGCCGCCGGGGGTGCGCGCGCCGATTCCGGTCTGGCCGGTGTGGAAGAGCGCAGGCAGCTTCGCCTCGGCGATCACCTCGTACAGCGGATACGCCATGCGGTCGTTGGGGAAGAATTCCTGCACCGAGGGATGGAACTTGAAGCCTCTTACCCTGTACTCGGTGATGAGGCGCTTCGCGGCCTTCACGCCCTCGGGCCCACGATGCGGGTTGATGCTCGCGAACGGAATCGCAACGTCGCTCTCCTTGTGCGCGAGCTCGGCGATCTCCTCGTTGGTGATTTTCCTGGGTTCCCGGGGACTGTCCACGGTGAAAACGACGAACCCCATCTTGAGCTTGCGGTACATCTGCGCCATCTCCGTCACCGTCTGGTGCTGCGGCTGGTAGCGGAAGTAGCGCCCCATCGCCTCCTGCGACGCGGTGAGCTTGTCATCGACCGCGAGCGCAGACTTCCACGCGTGCGTATGGACGTCGATGGCAAGCAGATCCTTGACGTTCATGCGCGCAGCACTTTTGCGGAGTCGGAGTAGAGCTCGCGCACCAACTCCGCGCGGCGCTTGAGCACTGCGCGCTGGTTGATCGACCCTTTGTCGGTCATCTCGCCTGCGTCGAGCGACGGCGGCTCTTCCAGCACGATCGCCAGCGCTACGCGGTTCGAGCTTCCGGTGCCGGGAAATGAGCGAAGCTTGTCCAGGAACTGCGCCGGGCCGGCATCCCCGGCCGGGAAAATCAGCGCGCCGAGCTCGGCCCTTCCCTCGCCGGCGATCACCACGTCGCGCGCGAGCGGCGCGAAATGCTCGATGAGGCGCGCGCGCAGCGGGCCGACGTTCACCCAGGTGCCGGTGGACAGCTTGAAATCTTCAGCGAGCCGGCCGCGGAAAAGGAGCCCCTTCGCAGGATCGCCATCGGCGAAGACGAAGCTGTCGCCGAGGCGGTAATAGCCCTCCTCGTCGAACGCCTGGCGCGTGAGCTCGGGCTGGCGCCAGTACCCGGGCGTGATGTGCGGTCCCTTGACTCGCGCCTCGTACTTCCCCTCCAGCGGCACGAGCTTGATCTCGACCCCTGGCGGCGGCAGCCCCATGTTCGTCGCGTCGTCGGTCTCCCACATCCGGCCCATGGTATACGGCGCGGTCTCGGTCGAGCCGAGGCCGGTGAGGAACAGGATGTCCTCGCCGGTGGTCTCGCGCGCCAGCGCCTTGATCTCGTCGAACACGTGCTGGGCGATGGCGGCCCCGGCGAACCAGAGCAGCTTTAGCCTGGAGAAGAAATTGGCTCGCAAGGCCGCGTCGGCGCGCAAGTAGGGAAGCAACGCCTCGTAGCCCCTTGGTACATTGAAATACCAGGTCGGTGCGATTTCGCGCAGGTTGCGCACCGTGGTCTCGATCGCGCCCGGCAGCGGCTTGCCTTCGTCGATGTAGTACGAGCCGCCGTTATAAATGACCAGTCCGAAGTCGTGGTTGCCGGCCGCCGTGTGGTGCCAAGGCGCCCAGTCGACGATGACCGGCGGCTCGTCGCCGAAGAACACGAACTGGCTCGCGATCATCGCCTGGTTCGCGCACCACATGCGCTGGGTGTTGATCACCGCTTTCGGCACGCCGGTCGAGCCGGACGTGAACAGGAACTTGGCAATGGTGTCCGGGCCGACCGCAGCGTGCGCGCGCTCGAGCGCCGCGCCGGGCTCTGCCTCGGGAAGCGTATCGATCACCTCGACGCCGCGCGCCGCAGCGTCGAGCGCTTTCCGGAATGGTTCTTTCTGAGCAATAAATACCAGGCCTGGCGTGAGCAGCGCGAAGATGGAGCGCAGCTTGGCGAAATCGGTCGACAGCAGCGAGTAGGCAGGCGAGACCGGCGCGTACGGGATACCGGCGTAAAGCGCGCCAAGATGGAGCAGCGCGTGCTCGAGATCGTTGCCGGAGAGCACGACTAACGGACGCTCGGCGCTCAATCCCTTCGCGAGCAGGGCTGCGCCAACGCGCCGCGCCTTGGCAAGCGCGTCTCGATAGGTAACGGTGCGCCAGGAGTCGCCGGCGCGCTGGGCAAGAAGAATACGATCGGGCGCAACACGAGCCCAGCGCTCCAGGCGCTCGGTGAGCTTCGCCGGATACGGGCCGAGCGCGTGCGGCGAACGCAGGACGACGGCGCCGTCGGCGCAACGCTCGACGACGACCGCGGGCTCGGCCAGCCGAACGCTGCGAGTCTTCAAGAGTCGGCGGTAAAGCCCGTCTGCTTGGCGAGTCCGCTCCACTCGGCGGCGTCGGCTTTGAGCAGGTCGGCGAGCGCGCGCGGCGTCGAAGCCTGGACCTCGAGGCCGAACTGCTTGCCGAATTCGACCATGTCGGGCTGCCGAATCGCCTGCTCGAGCGCGGCCGCGGCGCGTTGCAGCGTGTCGGCGGCGGTGCGCGCCGGCATGAAGAACGCGTACCACTCGCGCAGCCCCATCGCGATTCCCTGCTCGCCGAGCGTGGGCACGTCGGACAGGAAGGCGTCGCGCTGCTTCCCGGAGGAACCGAGCACGCGCACCTTCCCGGCTTTGGAGTGCGCCAGCACATCGCCCACCGGGCCGAAGAACGAGGCGATCTGGCCGCCGAGCAGATCCTGGATCCCGGGCGCGCTGCCGCGGTAGGCCACGTGGCGCAGCTCGGTGCCGCTCGCCTTGGCGACCAGCACGCCGATGAGGTGCGGCATCGAGCCCGCACCCGGGCTGCCGTAGGCCGCCTTGTCCGGATTGGACTTCGCCCAGGCAAAGAAATCCTTCAGCGTCTTGACTCCGTCGGGCACCGCGGGGCCGACCGACAGCACATGGTGCGTGTACATCGCGAGCGACACCGGTGCCACATCGTCCAGCTTGTACTGCAGCGAGCGGTACGTGTGCGGATAGATGGTGAGCATGGACGACGGCGTGAGCAGCATTGCGCTACCGTCGGCGGGCGAGTCCTTCAGTGCCACAACCCCCAGCTGCCCGCCCGCCCCTGGGCGGTTCTCGACGATCACGACGCGCGCATAGCCGCTGCGCAGCTTGTCCGCGACCTTGCGCGCCATCACGTCGGTCGTCCCGCCCGGCGGGAACCCGACGAGGATCCGCGCCGTGTCGGGGCTTTGCGCGCGGAGCGTGCGGGGAAGCGCGCCGCCGAGCAAGCCGAGCGCGGCCGCGCCGAGAAACGTGCGACGAGTCTGCATGGGACCTCCTTGCGCGCTGATCTCGACTCGGATTCTAACGAGCGGCTTAGCCCAGGCGCTGGCGCAGCACCTTATGCACGAGGTGATGGGCGATCTGCGCGGGCGTCTTGCGCCCCGGCCGATACCAGAGCCGCGTCCAGTTCATCGCGCCGAGCAGCGTCAGCCGCATCAGGCTCCGGTCCACGTCGGCGGGAAGCGGCAGCGCGGCGATCAGTTCCCGGAAGCGGTCCTCGTAGGCGTTGCGCTCCCGGTTGAGTCTTCGCTCCAGTGCCGGCGGCGCGGGATGGAATAGGCTCGCGCTGGTGACTCCCGGCACGTCGGTATGCCTGACGAGCTCCGCGAGATGAGCCGCGATCGCCGCCTCGAGCCGCTTCCACGGCTCGGCAACGCCCTCGAGCGCCCGGTCGACGACAGCGTTCATCTGCCGAAAGCCTTCGGCATGGACCGTGGCGAAGAGGTCCTCCTTCGAGCGGAAATGGTGGTACATGGAGCCGGCGAGAATTCCCGCGGCTTGGCCGATCTCCCGCAGCGAAGCGGCGTCGTAACCCTTGGCGTTGAACACGCGCGCCGCCACCTCGATCAGGTTCTGCCGCCGCGGATGGCCGAGCGCGCGGCGGCTGATCTTCCTGCGCTTGAGCAGGGCGTGCTGGGTATCCGACAGCGCGGACGCCTTGGCGTCGGCGCTTCGCGCGCGCAGCACGAGGCGCTGGTAGGTGGTCGCCAGGCCGTTTCGCTTCCAGATCGAGTGCACGCCGGAGGGCGATACCTGGATGCCGCGGCTACGCAGCTCGCGCGACGCGCGAACTCTCCCAATTTCGGGCCGCTCTTTGGCGAGCGCGAGTGCCGCGGTCCTGGCGGAGCGCGTCACCGCCACTCAGTCAGCGTCCTGCTCGTCCTCATCGTCGGCCGTGTCCGCGCGGCATTCGAAGCTCGCTGCGACATTGACGTCGCCGGTACCTTTGTAGCGGGCGTATTGCGGATAAGGACACAACGGGCGCGTGCGTCCCGGCCACGGGGTGGTTGCCGGCGCCGTGCCGAGGATGCTCGCGGGCGCAACGCCGTTTTCGACCCAATTCACCACGGGCGAAAAGGCGTCGATGACGCTGGTACCCGGCCCACCGCCGCAATGGTTGACGCCCGGCATGAGGAACAAGCGCGCGAAGCTCTTCGCTGCCGTGAAGTTCTCCTCGCCGCCGCGCATCGCACTGTTCATCTCGGTATACCAGTTGACCATGTCCTGCGGTGAGAACGGCCCGCCGCTCTGCGGCTGCCAGATGATCAGCTTGCCGCCATTCTCCTTGAACGCAGAGAGGTCGGTCGCGTCGACATTGAGCAGCTCGGTATCCGAAACCGGAAACGCCGCGCTGGTGCCGAAAATGCTCGCGGCGAGCGTGTCGAAGTCGTAGTTCATGATCAGGTTCGCGAGCCCGTCGTTCGCGGTCGGCGCCGGCAGGATCGGCGGCGTGGCGAAGAGCAGCGGAATCGCGCCGCCGCCGAGGCTCGCAAAGTTCAACGCGCCGTTGGCGGTGTTGCTGACATTCGGCACGAAGTTCGGGTTGAACGTGCCGATGTTCCAGGTGCGCCAGCCGTTGTTGATGTTGGTTGCGGTCGGCGTGTTGCAGTCCACCGCGCTAGTGCAGCCGGCAATGCCGGCATCCCACATCCACGGCGCATATTGCGGCACGCCCTGCGAGTTCGGCGCGCCCGAAGCGTAGATGTTGGTAATGGCGGTGATCTGGTCGGCGGCGAGGCAGGCGGGCGTCTTGTCGCCCGCGCACTGCAGCGCGTTTAGGACCGGCGTTACGACCGGCGTAGTGCAAGCCTGGGAGTTGTTGACCATGCCGTCGACCAGGCCGTCCAGGTGATCGCACGCCCTGAGCACCGCGTTCGAGACGAGCTGGAGGTCCTGATTGGTAAACGTATTGTTCGCGAACGGTACGCCGAACCCGCTGATCAGGCCGCGCGACCTCGCGAGAGCGGCGAGCTGCTGACCCTCGTAGGCCGCCCAGACGCCCACCTTGGTGATGCGGAAGGCCGGGTCGCCGGAAACCGCGCCGTTGAAATAGGTCGGAAAGCGTTGCGTCACCATCATCGCCTCGCGTCCGCCCATCGAGCAGCCCTCGAAGTACGAATAGGCCGGAGCCTCGCCGTAATAGATCTCCACCAGTCGCTTCGCGGTGCGCGTAGTAACGTCGATCGCGTTGTAGGCGAAATCGACGCGCGCGAGGTAATCGGTGCCGAACGACGCGCTCCCTCCCGCCAGCGGATCGTTGTTGATGCCGTTGCTGTGACCGGAGTCGTTCGCCGCGGCCGCGTAGCCCTGGCGCAGCCTGGGGGTGGTATTCGGAACGCTGCCGTTGGTGCCGCCGCCGCCGGGCATATGAAACTTGTTGTTCCATGCGTCGGGCAGCCGGGCCTGCCAGTTGATCGCATACGTGTACCGGCTCACCGGCGCGCCCGGGCTCGTCGGCTGTCCCACCCTGCCGGCGTTGATCGTCCCCGTGATCAGGCAATGCGCGGGGACCGTCGCAGTCGCGGCCACGGGGACCGCGGAAGCGACCACCGTGTTTGGAACGGGAAGCGCGGAAGCGGGGAATGACGCGCTTGCGCATGCCAGAGCGGGCGCCTTGGCCTTCGCCACCTTGAGCGTAGCTACGGGCTTCTTCTCGTTCGGATTCTTGAAGAGCTCAACCGTATTGATTCCGGGCTGCAGTCCCACCACAGTCCCGGTCATCGCGCCCGGACCGCTGCGGCTGAAGGCCGAGGTCACGTCGGCGCCGTTCAATGTGACGCCGGCGCGCTCGACCGCCGCGGTCGTGCTCGCTGTGATGCGCAGCTCGACGCTATTGCCGGCGGTCACGAAGATCGGATCGGGAGCGTTCAGGCTCTGGATCGAGTAGCCCTGGTTGGAAGATGCCGTCAAGCCGTTTCCGGCGAGACCGGCGAGCAGCAGGAGCGCGCTCGCGCGCACGAGACGGGTCATGTCCTCCCCCTCTGAGAGTACAGCCTAACGCGTGTTTGGTTGGTTCACGCTACGCCCGCGCCGTACCCGCTGTCAAGAAGTTTCCGAGCCGGCGTTGACCCACCTTTTGCAATCGTCTATAACGCTCGGGCTCATAAGGAGGAGTCATGAATCGCAGAACATTCAGCAGAAACATCGCGGCGGCGGGGGCTGCTGCGGCGCTTTCACCGTTCTCCATCGTGCGCGCGCAGGCACAGAAGCTACGCGTCGGCGTGCTGCTGCCGCGCTCGGGTATCCAGGCCGGCATCGGCCAGGATTGCCACCGCGCCGTCGAGGTCGCCGCCAGCGTGCTGCGCGAGCTCGGCCTGCCCGCGCTCGACATCATGAACGGCGACACCGAGTCGAACGTGGACGTGGCGCGCTCGCGGGCCGAGCGCCTGATCAGCGAGGGGGCGCAGCTCCTGGTCGGCGCCTTCGACTCCGGCCAGACCACGGCCATCGCCCAGGTCGCAGAGCAGCGCGGCATCCCGCTGGTGATCAACATCGCCGCCGCGCCGCCGATCACCGAGCAGGGCTACAAGTTCGTGTTCCGCAACTTCCCGACCGCGCCGATGATCCTCGGCGACGCGTTCGCAAACCAGCTCGAGATCTTCTCGAGCACCGGCAAGGCGCCCAAGACGGCCGTGTTCATGCACGTGAACGACACGTTCGGCGCGGCGATGCAGAAAGGCTTCACCGGTGTGATGTCGAAGTTTCCGCAGATACCCTACAAGGTGGTCGACACCATCGCCTACGATCCGGCGGCGCGCGACCTCTCGGTCGAGGTGGCGAAGGCGAAGGCGAGCGGCGCCGAGGCGCTCGTCATGGTGAGCCGCCTGAACGACGCCATCCTGCTCACCCGCGAGCTGGTGAAGCAGCGCTGGAGCCCGATGGCGGTGCTCAGCATGGGTCCGGGCTGGTACGAGGACCAGTACCTGAAGACGCTCGGCAAGCTGTCCGACGGGCCGCTCAGCTTCGTGCCCTGGTACGACCCGAACAAGAAGCTCACGAAGCAGCTCGAGGCGGCGCACAGCAAGGCCTTCAAGGAAATCAACCTCAACACCAACCACGTCTACACCTTCGAGGCGCTGCTCGTCGCGGCGGATGCGTTCAAGCGCGCAGGGTCCACCGATGCCAAGGCGCTCGCCGACGCAATCCGCGCCACGAACATCAAGGACAATGTCAGCCCCGGTCCCGGCATCCAGTTCGACGCCAAGGGCCAGAACTCGGCGTTGAAGAACTCCGCGATCCAGAACCGCGGCGGCAAGCTCGTGACCGTGGCGCCGCAGGCGGCCGCCAACGCGAAGCCCGAGCTGCC
>DASRIR010000060.1:0-2482 GCA_035649875.1 Burkholderiales bacterium
CCTCGGCGCCGTTCTTCCTGATGATGGTGCTGTGCATCGCGCTGATCACCCTGTTCCCCGAGCTCGCCACCTGGCTGCCGGACAAGCTGATCGGCGTGGCCAAGAAATAGCTTGAACCGCCCCATGGCGACGCGTGCAGTCGTGCTGGACGTCGGCGGCGTGCTCGCCCACAACATGTGGGAGCCGATGCTCGACGACCTCGCGCAGCGCTACCACCTCGACCGGGAGGAGATGCAGCAGACCGGGCTGCTGCTGTGGGAAACCTTCGCCTACGTGGGGGAATCGCCGGCCAATACCTGGCGCGACATGGAGCAGCGTTATTGGCGGCTGTTCCTGCGCATGTGCGACGTGCCGCTGAGCGTCGAACAATTGATCGAGCTCACCGACCGCTATGTCGTGCCCATGCCGGGGATGCGGCCGCTCCTCGAGCAGCTGCGCGCGCGCAACACGCGGCTCGTGATCTGCTCGAACAACAACGAGATCTGGTGGCCGCGGCAGGCGAAGGCCCTGGAGCTCGATCGTTTTTTCTCTCCGCAGAACATCATCCTCTCGTCGCGCATCGGCGCGCCCAAGGAGAGCCCGCGGCTCGAGATGTTCCGCGCGGCGGTCGCCGCGGCGGGCGCGCCGGCGCCGGCCTGCTTCTACGTGGACGACCGCCCTGCGATCGTCGAGCGTGCGCTCGCGTTCGGGCTCGACGCCGTGCTGTTCCGCGGGCCGGACGCCTTCGCGGACGAGCTCAGGAAGCGCGCGCTGCTCTAGCTGTAGATGCGGCGCGCCAGCTGCAGCACGCCGCGCGGCGCGGCGATGCGCGGCAGGCGATGCAGGTCGACGCCGCGCTTCACCCAGCCGCCGCTCGCGCGCAACGCGACGCGGTAGTGCCGGCGCACGCAGGCGTCGGCGGCGGGATCAAGGTCGCCGTTCGGATAGGCGAAGGTGTCGACCGGCCGCTCAAGGCTGCGCTCGAGCTGGCGCCGGCTGTCGCGCACTTCGGTCTCGAGCTCGGCCTCCGGCACGCCGGGCAGGATCGGATGGGTGAGCGTGTGCGAGCCGATGGTGATGATGGCCGGGTCGAGGCCGCGCAGCGCTTTCCAGTCGGCGAGGTCGTGATCGTCGCGCTCCTCGGGCGTGGGCGTGAACTCCGGCGTCGCTTCCTGCACGCGCTGCTCGACGCGCCGGCGCGTAGCGCTGTCGAGCGTCTTCATCCAGGCGACGAACTCGCGGATGTCGGCGCTCACCGCCCACTCGCGCGCCAGCTCGGCGCGCGCCGCGGGGCTGAGGCGCGCGAGGCGGCTGCGCGTTTCGTGCGTCCAGAGCCACTTCGCGCGGTCCACCAGCCCGGGGCAGACGTAGAACGTCGCCGGCAGGGCGAGGCGATGCAGCAGCGGATAAGCCACCTCGACATTGCTGCGCAGCCCGTCGTCGAAGGTGAGCGCGACCTTGTCGCCGAGCGTGCCGCCGTTCGCGGCGGCGTTGGCGATCGCGCGCAGCGGCACGATGTTGAAGCGGCGCTTGAGCCAGCGCAGCTGGCGCTCGAAGCTCGCGGCCTCGCGGCGCGGGGTACCGTGATACATGAGGATGCGCGCGACCGGGCGCGGGTCGCGCCCGGTGATTCCCGCCCAGTTGGTGATGGCGCGCGGAACGGCGCGAAGCGCTCTAAGGGTGAGCATAGGCGTGCCGATTGTGGCAGCACACTTCCCTTTACAATCGCCTGGTGCATGGTCCGGTCTACCTGTGCGAGGACATTCGGCGCATCGAGCGCGCGGCCGGAGACACAAAGCCGCCGCTGATGGAGCGCGCCGGCGCGGCGGCGGCGCAGCTTGCCGCCAGCCTGGCCGGCGACAAGGCGAAAGACGTCCTGGTGCTGGCCGGCCCAGGCAACAACGGCGGCGACGCGCGCGTAGTGGCCGAGCGCCTGAAGGAGAAGTTCTTCCGGGTGAGCGTAGCCACCCGTTTCGAGGAGATCCCGGAAAGACCGTGGGGCGTGGTGGTGGATGGTCTGTTCGGCATCGGTCTCGCCCGCGAGATCACCGGCGCGCACGCCGCGCTGGTCGAGTACGCGAACCGCCAGCGCTGCCCGGTCCTCGCGCTCGATATCCCGAGCGGCATCCACGCCGACACCGGCCGCGTGCTCGGCTGCGCAGTGCGCGCCACGCACACCGTCACGTTCATCGCCCTCAAGCCCGGACTGCTGACCCTGGACGGCCCCGACCACTGCGGCGAGATCCACCTGGAGAAGCTCGGCCTGGACGTCGCCGCCCTGCACGCGGCGCAGGCCTGGGTCGCCGAACCCGCCCTGTTCCGCGACCTGCTCAAGCCGCGGCCGCGCAACTTCCACAAGGGAAAAGCGGGCTCGGTGGCGATCATCGGCGGCGCCGCCGGCATGAGCGGCGCGGCACTGCTCGCGGGACGCGCGGCCCTGAAACTGGGCGCGGGCCGGGTCTATGTCGGCTTGCTGGACGAAAGCGTTTCCCTGGATTTCCAG
>DASRIR010000061.1:0-2166 GCA_035649875.1 Burkholderiales bacterium
CGAGCTGGTGGTGCAGCGCGCGAAAGAGCAGGACCTGCGGCGCGCGCTGCGCGAGATCCGCGCCGGGCTCGACGCCTACAAGCAGGCGTCCGACGACGGCCGCATCCTGCGGCGCAGCGGCGAGTCGGGCTACCCGAAGCGGCTCGAAGAGCTGGCCGAGGGCGTGGAGGACGCGCGCAGCCCGAAGCGCGAGAAAATCTATTTCCTGCGCCGCATTCCGCAGGATCCGTTCGGCGAGCCCTGGGGAAAGCGCAGCTACGCGAGCCCGCCGGAGGCGCCGGCCGAAGGCGCGGACGTGTTCGACGTCTACAGCCTCGCTCCCGGCAAGGGCATCAACGGACGCCCGTATCGCGACTGGTAGATGAAGCCCAGGGGATTCACGCTCATCGAGTTGCTGGTGGTCCTCGCGATCATCGCCACCCTGCTGACCATTGCGGTGCCGCGCTACTTCTCGAGCATCGACAAGTCGAAGGAAGCGGTGCTGAAGGAAAACCTCCACCAGATGCGCGACGCGATCGGCAAGTACTACGCGGACCGCGGCAAGTACCCGGAGTCGCTGCAGGCGCTCGCCACCGACAAGTATCTGCGCACCGTGCCGCTCGACCCGGTGACCGACAGCGCGACGACCTGGATCGTGCTCGCGCCCGAGGACCCGCAGAAGGGCGGCGTGTACGACGTGCGCAGCGGAGCGCCGGGCAAGGCGCTCGACGGCAGCGAATTTTCCACGTGGTGACGAAAGCGCAGCGCGGGTTCACCTACATGGCGGCGCTGTTCGCGCTCGCGATCATGGCCGGCGGGCTGGCGCTCGCGGGCGAGGTGTGGGAAACCAGCGCGCGGCGCGAGCGCGAGGCCGAGCTCTTGCACGTCGGCAACGAATACCGCAAGGCGATCGAGCGCTACTACGTCTCCGGCACGCGCCAGTACCCGCGCAACCTCTCCGACCTGCTGAGGGACCCGCGCCATCCCGGCACCGTGCGCCACCTGCGCCGCCTGTACCCGGACCCGGTCACCGGCAAGGAGGAGTGGGGGCTGGTGAAGTCCGCCGACGGCGGCTTCGCCGGCGTCTACAGCCTTTCGGAGGCAGCGCCCCTCAAGACGGCGGGGTTCGCGGTGCGCGACGCCGCCTTCGAGGGCAAGTCCAAGTACTCCGACTGGCAGTTCGTGTATGCGCCTGCGAGCGCGGCGCCGAAGCCGGCCGCGGCCGCCGCACCGAAGCCGGCGGCGCCGCAATAGTCGCTAGGGCAGTACTTCCCGCACCTGCTGCGCCACGATGCCGTGCGCCGCGGCGGTCGGGTGAATCCCGTCCCAGAAGAGATAGTCCCTGAATTCCTTGCAGTGGTAGGGCGCGCTCTGCGGCGTGATGCATGCGTCCGTCACGTTGGTCAGGCCGAATGCCGACGGGTCGGCGACGATCGCCTGCAGCCTGCCGTACACGTCAAAGCGGACGATCTCGATCCCGGGCAGGCCCGAGAGGCCCGCAAGCACCTGAAATTCCAGCCCCTGGTTGAACCCGACGGTGAGCGCGTCGGCGAGCGCGGCGGCGCCGGGGCTCACGCTGTCGAGCGCGCGGATCGCGGGCGTGAGGCCGAGGTTGGGCGCGTTCCACACCAGGAACTTGCGCGCGCCCGCACGGTACAGCGCGAAGATATTGTCGCCGATGGATTGCAGCGCTCCGCCGATCACCGCCTGCGCCGCGAGCTGGCCATTGATGCCGCCGCCGGCGCCCACAAAGGCGGCGATCGCATCGCGGACATCGTTGCCGCCCATCTCGACGACATAAAGCGCGCCGCCCGGCGCCACGCCGCCGCGCTCGCTGAGGAACGCGCCGGTCTGCTCGGCGAGATCGAAAGTGTCCGGCCGGTCGTTGGCGCGCGCGCCGCCGACCGCGTAATTCGCGGCCTTCTTGCTCTGGTTCGCGAGCGCCGGATTTGCGCTCGCCGCCTGCCCGAGCGAGCGCGCGAGCTGCTCCACCCAGGTGGCGCCGTCGCTGAAGTGATGTCCGCCGCGCGCGTACGGCGTGCTGGGAACGAGGAACGGATCGACGTCGTAATCCGGCGGCGTGTTGGTGCCGCCGCGCAGCGCGAAGGCATTGCCGGGATCGGACAGGCTGGTGCCGAACACCACCAGGCCGTCGAAACGCGGCTGCGCCGCGGCGAAGTGCGGCGC
>DASRIR010000062.1:0-8842 GCA_035649875.1 Burkholderiales bacterium
GGGTCTCGACCGAAGGCGACGGCGCTCCGAAGCGCAGGACGTGGGTGTTGAGCTCGTTCAGCATCTGCGAATCGGACAGCGCCGGCAGGCGTGCGAGCTTCTGCAGGTAGAGCAGCGGCAACGGCGCGAAGTTCACCGCGTTGATGGTCTCGAGATCGGCGCCGCTGCCTTTCACGTACAGCACGTCGTGCTCCAATCCGAACACGTCTTTCTCGCGCAGCTTGACCGACGTGTTGCCGCCGCCGTGCAGCACCAGCGACTTTTCCTGGCCCAGCAGCCGAGAGGCGTAGATGCGCGGGCCGAGCGGCCCGGTCAACTGCGCGGCCTCGGCTTCGTTCCAGCGGCTTTTCATGCGGCGATTATACTTTTCGCCGTCGAATGAAAACTGAGCCGCTCATCAAGCTCTTGGGCTGGGACGAGGCGCGCACGCACGCCTCGCCGATCCGCTTCACCGTGTTCTGCGAAGAGCAGGGCGTGCCGCGCGAGATCGAGCTCGACGAGCAGGATGGCCGGAGTATTCATGCAATCGCGTACGAGGGCACGCGCGCCGTGGGCACCGCGCGTCTCCTGCCGGACGGCCATATCGGCCGCATGGCGGTGCTGAAGGAGTGGCGCAACCGCGGCATCGGCGGGCTCCTGCTGCAGAAGCTGATCGAGCGGGCAAAGGCGCGCGGCGATCGCGAAGTCGCCCTATCGGCGCAAGTGCATGCCGTGCCGTTCTACCGCGCGCATGGCTTCGTGGAAGAGGGCTGCGAATACCTCGAAGCTGGGATACGGCATCAAGCGATGCGCCTCGTCTTCTAAAACCGAAAACAGGGACAGACCACGTTTATCTTCCACCAAGCGAGGAAAAAACGTGGTCTGTCCCTGTTTTTCGCTTAGAAGTCGTAGTGCACGGTTTCGCCCGCCGAGCCATCGGCCGCGAAGCTGCGCTCGGCGTAGCGCGTGCGCTTGCCACCGAGCAGGACGGTCGAGCAGCGCGTGCCGTACTCGGGATGGACGATCTTCGCCGTCTCCAGCAAGCCGAAAAGGGACTCGACCGCCGGGGCCGGGGAGAGCTCGGCCGCGAAGGCTTTTTTGATGCCATCGACCTCGGGCGCATCGAGCAGGGTATTGCCCAGGCCGTAGATGCCTGGATCGAGCCGGCGCGGCGCGCCATCCCGGTTGGATGTCCACCAGAGCTCTGCGCCGTCGGTCGCCAGGAGGTTGAAGCCGCTATACAGGCTGGCTTTGAGGCTCTCGATGTACTCGCCGGGCCTTGCGCCATTGCTGAGGAACCTGGAGACCAAAGCGCCCCTGGATTCCACCGCGCGAGGCTCCTTCGCGCCGCGGTAGTTGGTGACGGCAGCAAACTTGCGGGTGCGCGAAACGCCCATCCAGGTGCCGCGTGCCTCGAGGTCGCGGCCGGCGAGGAGGGCGGGATGGTCTTCCCAGAACGCGGCCGGCGCAGCCGGCCGGGCGTGGAACTCGTCGCGATTCGCCGCGACGATCAGCGGAAACTCAGGATGTGCGCGCCAGGCGAGAACGATCAGGCACATTCCGGGCTTTGAGCTGCTGATAGAGCTGGAACGCCTTCTCCGGCTTCTCTTTCTTGTGGACCACCGCGCCCACCGCCTGGATCATCGCCACCGGGTCGTCGGACTGGAAGATGTTGCGCCCCATGTCGACGCCCGCCGCGCCCTGGTCGATCGCCTTGTACGCCATGGTGAGGGCATCGAGCTCGGGCAGCTTCTTGCCGCCGGCGATGACGATCGGCACCGGGCAGCCGGCGACCACGCGCTCGAAGCCTTCCTCGACGAAGTAGCTCTTCACGTAGTGCGCGCCGAGCTCCGCGGCGATGCGCGTGGCGAGGGCAAAGTAGCGCTCGTCGCGCTTCATCTGCGCGCCGACGCCGGTGACCGCCATGGTCGGGATGCCGTAGCGGTTGCCGGTGTCGATGAGCTGCACCAGGTTCTTGATCGACTGGTGCTCGTACTCAGCGCCGATATAGATCTGCGTCGTGATGGCGGCGGCGTTGAGGCGAATCGCATCCTCGATGTCCACCGCGATCAGCTCGCGCGAAAGCTCGGTCAGGATGCTCTGTCCGCCCGAGCAACGCAGCACGAGCGCGTTGGTGGAGGAGGGCGGGATCACCGAGCGCAGCGCGCCGCGCGTGCACATCAGCACGTCCGCATGCGGAATCAGCGGGACGATCGTCAGGTCGATGCGCTCGAGGCCGGTGGTCGGCCCCTGGAAGTAGCCGTGGTCGAAGGCGAGCATCACCGTGCGGCCCGACGCCGGGTTGAAGATGCGCGCGAGCCGGTTCTGCATCCCCCAGTCGAGCGCGCCGCCGCCCTTGACGTGGAAAGCGTGGTTCTGCTGCGGAACGCCGAGGCCGAAGTCCTTGCCTTCTCTGATATCGTCTTTGTCAGCCATATCCGCCAACCATATCATGTACGCGATCGTTTGTTTCGACCGTCCCGACTCTGCTGCGCTCCGCGATCAGCATCGCGCCGCTCACCAGAAATTTCTCGATGAAAACAAGAGCCAGGTCATTTTCGGCGGTCCGCTCAAGAACACCGCGGACGGGCCGAGCACCGGAGCGCTGATCGTGGTGAACTGCGCGACGCGCAAGGAAGCGGAAGCTTTCATCGCCGCGGACCCGTTCTACCGCGGCGGCGTCTACGAGAGCGTCGCGGTGCGCGCCTTCAAGCAGGTGTTTCCGCAGAAATGAAGCGCTCGACCTTGCGCGCCACACCGAGCTTCGCGCCTTCGTGCTCGAGCAGCGCCTCGAAGCCGCGCTCGTCCTTCACGCCTTCGTAGACTTCCATGTAGGTCGTGGGGTCATCGCGGCGCCTCATCCAGCGCCCGCGCACGCCGAACTGTTTTTCCACGAGGGCGAAGATCGCTCGTACGCCACTGCCCATGTCGGCCTGCCGGTCCGGCGAAACCTTGTAGTAGACGTAGTAATTCAAACCGGCATCACGGCGAGCGCTTCGCTGCCGCTTTCCGAGCGGGCGCTGTCCACGACCACGCCGCCGTTGAACTCCTGTCCGGGCTTGAGCTCGGTGCCGGCCGGCGCGCGCACATGGACCAGGCGGCGCTTGACGGCGCCGCGGTACTGGGCGCGCGCGACGATCTCCTGGCCCGGGTAGCAGCCTTTCTGGAAGTTGATCGCGCCCAGGTTCTCGAAATTCACCATCTGCGGCACGAACTGATCCTGCGTGGCGGCGCTGATCAGCGGCCGCCCCGCGCGGATCTCCTCGAGCGTCCACTGCTCTTCGGGCTTGCTCGACGGGAGCGCGAGGCGATCGGCAGGTCCGAGGCGCAGGAAGCGGCCTTCGTCGACCGGGATCGTGACGACGTCGCCGTCCCACGTAACGCCGCTCGGGCGCAAATCCCGGTCCCAGATACCGTATTGCGCCCACGCGCCGCTCTGGTCGGCGATTTTCACCTTCGAGCGCAGGACAAACATCGAGAGCCGCTTTGTGACAGCCGGAGCGAGATCGCGCGCGACCTGAAGCAAGAAGCCTTCCCTGGACGGAATCACCAGAAAACTCGCGAGCAGCCGTCCCTTCGCCGTGCACCAGCCGGCGAGCGCGGCGCGGTCGTCCGGCAGGTTCGCTATGTCGTTCGTGAGCTGCGCGTGGAGAAAGTCACGCGCGTCGGCGCCCGTCACGCTGAGTAGTCCGTAGCGATTTAGGCGCGCGCACTCCATCGTAGAATCCGCATTTTAGCGCTGCATCCTTGCTGAAGACCCTTCTTGCTCTCGTAGTAATCGGCATCGCCGCAGCCGCGGGCTACGGCGTGTGGTACCTCGGCTCGCCGGTGACGATCCGCCAGTACCCGGTAGAGGTCGAGATCCCGCGCGGCGCCGGTTTCCGCGCCGCGCTCGACCAGCTCGAAAAATCCGGCGTCTCGATGCGGCGCTACGAGTTCGAGCTGCTCGCGCGCTCGATGGGCAAGGTGCGCGACATCAAGGCCGGCAGCTACGAAATCTCGCAGCCGGTCACGCCGGCGCAGCTCCTGCAGAAGCTGACGCGCGGCGACGTGACCCAGGGCGAGATCCGGCTAATCGAGGGCTGGACCTTCGCGCAGTTCCGCGCCGCGCTCGACGCGAGCCCGGATCTGCGCCACGACACCAAGGGCATGACCGACGCGCAGGTGCTCGAGCGGCTGCGCGTGAGCGAGGGGCATCCGGAGGGCCTGTTCTTCCCGGACACGTATCTCTTCGGCCGGGGCGCGAGCGATACGGCGGTGCTGCGCCGGGCGTATCGCGCGATGGGGCGTCACCTGAAGGAAGAGTGGGAGGCGAGGGACCCGAGCGTTCCCTACCGTACTCCGTACGAAGGCCTCACCATGGCCTCGATTATCGAGAAGGAGACCGGGCAGGCGGGCGAGCGCGACATGATCGGCGGCGTGCTGGTGAATCGCCTGCGCATCGGCATGCGCCTGCAGGTCGACCCGACCATCATCTACGGCCTGGGCGCGAGCTTCGACGGCAATCTCAAGCGCAGCCACCTGACCGAGGACGGGCCTTACAACACCTACACGCGCGCCGGCTTGCCGCCGACGCCGATCGCCATGCCGGGGCTCGCCTCGGTGCGCGCGGCGATGCGTCCGGGCAAGACCAACGCCATGTATTACGTTTCCCGCAACGACGGCTCGAGCCACTTCTCCCGCACTCTCGAAGAGCACAACCGCGCGGTGGCCAAGTACCAGCTGCGCGGCGGGCGATGAAGCAGGGCAAGTTCGTGACCCTCGAGGGCGTCGACGGGGCCGGAAAATCCACCCATCAGAAGTTCATCGCCGATTTTGTTGCGGCGCGCGCGCCGCACGTGATCGTCACGCGCGAGCCCGGCGGCACCGACCTCGCCGAGCGGCTGCGCGAGGCGATCCTGGGCAGCGCCATGACGCCGGAGGTCGAGACCCTGCTCGTCTTCGCCGCGCGTGCGGATCACGTGGCCCGCGTCATCCGCCCCGCGCTCGAGGCCGGCACCTGGGTCGTCTGCGACCGTTTTTCGGATGCCACCTTCGCCTACCAGGGCGCGGGGAAGGGCGTCGCCGCGGACCTGATCGAGCGCCTCGGCGCCGCGGCGCACGGCAAGCTGGTGCCCGACCGCACGCTGGTATTCGATTGCCCTTATGAGGTCGCCCGCAAGCGCCTGGCTGGAAAATCGCTCGACCGTTTCGAGCGCGAAGACCAGGCCTTCTTCGAGCGCGTGCGCGACGCCTACCTCGCGCGCGCCAAGGCCGAGCCGGCGCGCATCCGGGTGATTGATGCGGCCATGGAAATAAGCCAGATCCGGAAAGCGCTCGAGCAGGCGCTGTCCGACCTCTGATGCATCCCTGGAACCAGCCGATCCTCGATTCGCTCGCCGGCCGCCTGGAGCGCCTGCCGCACGCGCTGCTGGTCTACGGGCCAAGGGGAATCGGCAAGCTCGCGCTCGCGGAAAAAGCCGCCCAGCTTCTTCTTTGCGAGGGAAAGCCGAGGCCCTGCGGTGCGTGCGAAGCGTGCCGGTGGCTCCTCGGCGGCAACCATCCCGACTTCCGGCGCGTCGAGCCCGAAGCGCTCTGGGCCGAAAAGCCGGAGAAGCCGAGCATCGTGATCAAGGTGGAGCAGGTGCGCGAGCTCGCCGACTTCCTCTACATCCGCTCGCATCGCGGCCGGTTGCGCGTGGCGCTGGTGCACCCGGCCGAGGACATGAACGAGAACGCCGCCAACGCGCTTCTCAAAGGACTCGAGGAGCCACCCGCCGGCGCGGTCTTCATCCTCGTCTCCCACCGCCCGGCCCAGCTGCTGCCGACCATCCGCAGCCGCTGCGTGGCGGTTCCGGTCGGATTGCCGCCAAAAGAAGCCGCGCTGGAATGGCTGAAGGCTCAGGACCTGAAGGACGCCGAGCGCTGGCTCTCCTACGCGGGCGGCGCCCCATTGCGTGCCGTCGAACAAGCCGCGCGTGGCAAGCCTGCGCTCGCGCCCGTTGACGAGCGCGATGCGCTCGAGCCGCTCGCCGAGGCGCTGCAAAAGACGGCGCTGGACAACGCGCTCCTCGCCTTCGGATTACCCGCGAAATACGGCACCGGCGCTTCGGCCGTGCCGCGCGAGCAGGCCCGCGACTGGCTCGCGTTCGCTCGGCGCATGGGAGAAGACCGGCTGCTCTGCCGGCACCCGCTCAATCCGAGGCTTTTCTCGGCCGCGATGATCGCGGCCATGCCAGGCCAGCGCTAGCGGCCGGCCTAACGGCCGGCCGGCGAGCTCTGGCGCAGCGTCAGGCTGGCGCGCGCCTGGTCGAGCGACGCGACCTGCAGCGTATCGAGCGCCACTTCGAAACGCTTCTTCGGCACGAGAAGAAGCTCCATGACCGCCCGGGTGAACTGCGCGGCGGCGAGCTCGGGCTCCGTGAGCTGATGCTCCTCACCCGTACGCGGGTCGCGCCAGTACATGGGGATCAAGTCGGTGAGGGCGAGGGCGATGACCTGCAGCATCCTCAGGTCCTTCTCGGGCTCGTCCGGAAAGAGCCGGCTGTGAGCCTGCGCGACTGCCTTGGCGAGCGGGATGAACACGCGAGAAATCTTAGGAATGGCATGACGATGAGATGGCGGTCGGATGAGCCCGTGAGCGTAGCCCGTTTGGACGTCCAGGCTCTATTTGACATAATACACATTGCCTGCCAGGAACACGCGTTGCTCATGTCGGGACATGCATTACGAGATCGTCCAGCAAGGTACCTACGTCCGGGCGGTCGTCGGCGATAGCGCGAGTACCGAGGAATACGCGAGCTTCTATGCCGAGGTGCAGAAGCGCTGCGCCATGCTCGGGCTCGTCCGTGCGCTCGTGGTAGTGCGGCCGGAGGACGAGATGCCCGGCCCGGAACGGTTGACCACGTACCAGCGCGCAGGCTTCGCCGAGGGGTTCAAGCTCGCGCTGGTCTGCGCAACCTGGACGCTTTACCAGGCCTGCAACAAGGCCGAGATGGCCGCCACTCGCGCCACGTTTAACGTGCGGGCTTTCCTGCAGGAGATGGAAGCGGTCAGCTGGCTGACCGCCAATACCTAGCTAGTTGAGCTTGCCGGTTGGCGGCACGGGCAGCCGCGCGACCGGAATTCCCTCGTCCACCAGCTCGTCGTGCTCCTCGCTCGTCGCCTGGCCGCGGATCGCGCGCGCCGGCGACTCGTTGTAAAAGATCTTGCGCGCCTCCGCCGGAAATTCCTTGCCCACGTCCTCGCTCTTGGTGAGCAGCTCGTCGAGCATGCGCGAATAGAGCATCTGCGCGATCGCGAACGGGTCCTTGCCTTCCATTTCCGGCGTCTTCGCCGGCTGGGCCGGGGCTTTGGGCTGCGGCGCGCCGAGGTTGGCGCGGGTCGCGGAAGGCACGCGCGAGATCTGGCCGGAACCGCAGGTCGGGCAGGAAAGCAGGCTTCGGTCGCGCTGGGAAGCGAAGTCCTCGGCCGAGCCGAACCAGCCCTCGAACCGGTGTCCCTCGCCGCAAAGCAGATCGAAAACAATCATTTGACTGATTCTACAATGCCCCCATGACACGCTACCGGAACGATTCCCGCGCGCTCCAGGCGCTGGTCGAGCCCGACCGGGTGCACCGCGACGTCTACGTCGACCCGGAGGTGTTCCAGCTCGAGATGGAGCGGCTGTGGTCGCGCACCTGGATCTACGTCGGCCACACGAGCCAGGTGCCCCAGGCGGGCGATTTCATCACCGCGGACATCGCCGCCCAGCCCGTCATCATGGTCCGGCACACGGACGGCAAGGTGCGCGTGCTGCAAAACCGCTGCGCGCACAAGGGAACCAAGGTGGTCTACGACTACGCCGGAAATACCGGCAAGACGTTCCGCTGTCCGTATCACGCCTGGACCTACCGCACCGACGGCACCCTGCTTCACATCCCTCTCAAGGAGGGCTACCAGGGCACTCGCGTAAACGGAGCGGGCTTGACCCCCGTTACGCACGAAACCTACCGCGGCTTCGTGTTTGCGCAGCTCGCCGACGGTCCGGGGTTCCGCGAGTACTTCGGCGATTCGCTCTCCTCGATCGACAACCTCGCCGACCGCTCGCCCGAGGGCGAATTGGAGATTGCCGGCGGCTGCCTGCGCTACCTCCACAACTGCAACTGGAAGATGTTCGTGGAGAACCTGAACGACACGATGCATCCGATGATCGTGCATGCGTCGTCCGCCGGCACCGCGAAGAAATTGTGGGAAGGCAAGCCCGCCGACCTGCCCAAGCCGATGGCGATCGAGCAGTACGCGCCGTTCGCCAACGACTACAAGTTCTTCGACGACATGGGGGTGCGAGTCTATCCGCACGGCCACGGCTTCTCGGGCGTGAACTTCTCGATCCACTCTGCCTATTCGTCGATCCCCGAGTACGAAGCGGCGATGAAGCGCGCCTACGGCGAGGAGCGGGCGAAGCAGATCCTCGGCACCGTGCGCCACAACACGGTGTACTACCCGAGCCTGACCATCAAGGGCGCAATCCAGTCGATCCGCGTCGCGCGGCCGCTCGCCGCCGACAAGACCGTGCTCGAGTCCTGGACCTTCCGCCTGAAAGGCGCGCCGGCCAAGCTCCTCGAGCGCACCGTGATGTACAACCGGCTCATCAACTCGCCGATGTCGGTCGTCGGCCACGACGACCTGCACTGCTACCGCTCGGCGCAGGAAGGGCTCGCGGCACAAGGAAACGAATGGGTCAGCCTGCATCGCAACTTCGACGCCGCGGAGCTCGAAAAAGGCGAGCTCACGTGCAACGGCACGAGCGAGATCTCCATGCGCAACCAGTTCCGCGCCTGGCGTGAGTTCATGCAATGACCGAGGCGGAGCTTGCCCGCTTCGTCATTCGAGAGGCGCGGCT
>DASRIR010000063.1:0-6909 GCA_035649875.1 Burkholderiales bacterium
CGCGCTAGAGGCGGCGCAGGCGGCGGCGAATCGGCCGGGCGATGCCTCGCTCGACTGCGACGCGCTCGAGAAAGAGCTCGTCGCCTCCGTGAAGCATCCCGCGGTCGAGTCGTACATCGCGAAGTCGGGCGCGGCGGCAAAGCAGCAGCAGGCGGCGATGGACGCCGCAAAGGGGCGTGCGGCGACGCAGACGGCGCTCACGCATTTTCGGCTCGCTCGTTCCGGGCGGCGCCGGTCCCGGGCTCGCCGGCGCCGCGGCGATGGCGCAGTCGCAGCAGATCGAAGCTGCTCAGAACATCCAGCAACGGATGCAGCAGGCGCAGGAGATGATCGGCATCATGCCGCAAATGATGCGCGGCCAGCGCGTCATCGAGCTCGCGCAGGCGCGCAATTGCGAATGGGCGGCGCAAACGATGCCGCGTTAGCGTCGAAAAGCCCGCTGGAAGGGCGGCCGATTCGCCGGCGTGCGGTTCCATGCGTTCGTGAACGGCACGATGAGCTTCGCGCGCGACGCGATTGATGCGCATCAAATGAAGCGGCCGCATTTCCGTCGGCACACTTCGACATCTCTTTCCTCTTTTCTAGATTGAGTGGTGCTCCGGCCGTCCGGAACCGCCGTGAATGGTCGTCTTAGACTAGGACGTTGATAGGCGGGATGTGCTAAGCGCTGGGAGGCTTGAGCTAACGGCCTTTTCACTTCTTCAACTTATTATCTGGCGGCCATAGCGGGGCCCGGGTTCGCGACGAATAGAATCGGGCACTATGCCTTGCATGTTGAGGATAACCGCCGCAGCGCTGTTGGCTATAGGAACTGGCGTTGCGGTTGCCGCTGGCAGCCGGTTCGCTGTGCTCTCCGTGGGCGTCCACGTCAGGCCCTCCGCTGCGTTCAAGTTCCACCTCGACAACGCGCAACTCGATATCAGCAACGCAGATGTCGCGCGCGGGTATATCGAATTGGCGGCCGGTTCGCGCCTCAGCATGAGCACAGGAAGGATCAGGCCGACTGTGCTGCTCGATTTTTTGCCGGGCATGGGACCGTTCAAGTCGGTCGAGATCACGTCGGAGGATCTCTGGTACGCGACAGAGAAGACTTCGCAGCCGCGCGCTGTCACCGTTACGGCGCTTTCCTTTCGCTTCAACCTCACCGGCAAGGCTGCGCCGGGGCCGCATCAGCTCCCGCTCATCCTGAACATCGACCTCTGATCGCTTAGCAGGGCGGGGAGGGCGTGCAAGTCACCGTCACGGTAAGGGTTTGGGTATAGATGGTCGGCGGCGGGCCGGGCGAAGCCGCGGACACGTCCTGACCTCCGGGCGTAATGCGCGCGAAATAATTGTGCGGAGCGCTAGTGCGTGAGCTTTTTCCCGGGATGGTCAGCGTTCCGGTGATGGTGAATGTGCCGATCGTGCCGTCTCCCCAAGGCTGAAGGCGACTCGCGTCCACGAACACGCCGTAGCTCAAGCGGTCCGGCCCCGACGGGGGCGCCATTTGCCGCGCGGGCGCTGTGCCGAGCGCTGCAGAGTAGACGACTGTGCGTGAGGCACCGACGGAGTTGACGCAAGTCACGGTAAAGCTCCCCGCGCCGTCGAGCACAGCGCCGCCAAGGATGTCAAAGGCTCCAAAGTCGAGCGTGATGTTCTCGGCGGTGCAAGTAACGTTGTTCTGTCCGAGCGCCGCTGGTGCGACTAGCGCGAATGCGACGGCGGCGAGCAAGAGCCTTAGTGCGTTCACTGTCTCACCCCTGTGCAGACGAAAGTGCCGAGATCGGGCAACGGCTCGGCGCCGGGCGCAAAGGATACGTCAATCACGCAGCCTTGGCCGCGCCAGGTAACGACGAGCCGCGTGGCGGCCTCGAGACCCTCGACATAGACCTCGCCCCCGAGCGCCACCGGGAACTCTTCAGCGCGGCCCTCGATGCGGGCAATGGCGCCCGCGGGCAGATCAGCGCCGTCCTCGAGCACGATGCGCAGTGTCGCCGCCCGCACGCGCCGCACCGGAAAGTCGACGAACACGCCGCTGCGGAAGTACGGTGCCGCATGGAGCCTTAGCGCGCCGAGCGCGGCGTCGAACGGCAGGTCGCGCTGATCGATCGCGATTGGATTCCTGTCGTAGGCTCGCAGGCGCGGCAGCACGGCATATCCGCGCGCATCGGTGCGCGCGACAACCTGGTTGTCGTGCAGCACCCTGACGTCCGGGAAATCGGCAACGCGCACTACGCCGAAGCTCTCGGTGATTTCACGGCTCAAGAAGGAATAACCGCCGATGCTGCCGACGCCGCCGCTCGCGCCGATTCGCGTAGCCGTCGTATCCCCCTGACGCGACGCCTCAACGTCGTAGGTGCCGAACGCGGTTTGCTGGCGATAGCTGCCGTACAAATCTGAACCGCGCGCTTGCAGCTGGTAGCCGTAACCCTCGCCCAGAGGAGGGCTCTTCTGCAGCGACGCCGTGGCCCGTTGATCGTGTTCACCGCTTGCCGTGCTTCGCGTGCGCTCCAGGCCAAGGCTCGCCGAGGTGGCCTCGCCCAAGGCCATTGCGAACGTGGCGAAAAGCGTTGTGCTGCCGGTAGGCCCGGAGGTTCTGATCGCGCTCACCCCGAACTGCCCGAACCTGCCTACGGGAAGGCGGTAGGCAAGCGATAACACTTCGACGCTTTCGCGGTCGTAAAAATCCTGCAATGCATGGGTCAGCGATACTGAACCGAACGCTTCGAGCTGCAAACCGATGTTCGCCACGCGCAGGCGGCGGCGCGGCAACTCGTTCGGCTGCATGCCTGCCTGCCGGAATTCGCGGTTCGCATGGACGCTTTGCAGCGAGGCGCTGAACCGGCGCCTATTGTGCTCGAAGCCGTAGCCGAGGAGCGTACCCTCGCCATGCTCACTGTCGCTGAGAGCGAAGCTGCCGTTGAGGATGCCGAGATAGCCGGCGAGGAGCGCCGCTGACGCCCCAGCGCTGGTGGTCGAATCAGAGTGCTCGCCGCGCAGCTCGCCGGTGAAGGCATTGCTGAAGCCGTGTCGGTACGTGGCGACGGCGAGTTCCTCGCCGTAGCGGCTGCTCGCGAGGCCGAAGTCCTCGCGTATGGCGCCGAGCTCGAATGAATAGTCGCTCACCCCGCGCTTCAGAAGGGCGGTGGAGCCGTAGAACGGCTGGATGAAAACCTGCTCGCGGCCGAGAAGATCTCGGACCACGACGCGGATGTCGCCGCTGCCGGTAACGACCGGGATTTCGGCGATCGAGAATGGCCCCGGCGGCACGCCGCGCCGCGTAACGAGCGCGTTGTTGACGAACACGTCTACTGTCGAGGGCAGCGTCGCCTGTCCAAGCGCCGTCGCCAGCGGAAAAGGAATGAACCCTGGCTGCGTGGCGAACTTTGTGCCGTACTGAACGCCTGCAAATCGCACGGGGAAGCCCCATGCCCCGGCGCGCGTCACCGCATCACCGAGACGCAGGCTCGTGAGCCGTTGCGGGTAATCGATGGTGTACGTTGTCTCGAGCCGTCGCCACTCAGATGTGCGCTGCAGCTCCGGCGCAAACAAGCTGCTCGTAAGAACGCCATGCCGGGTGAACAGGCCGGCGTCGAAGAGGCCCGAGCGAGTGGTGAACTCCTCCGTATCGACGATGCTGACCGAGTAATTCAGAAAGACGCCAGGCTGCGGCAGAATCGCGGTGGACGCCGGGCTGCCGGGAAGCGTCGAGACCGTTTCGATGAACGCTTCCGGGCCGGTGGTGATGGCGAGCGTCTGCCTCGCTTCATCCAACCGATAGTGGACGCCGGGCAGTGCGTCGAGCGGGAAATAGGTGCGGCCCTCGCGCGTGTACGGCAGCCCCTCGGGAGTGCGCAGCCGCCAGCGGCCTAGGTCCTCCGCGGCGATCAGCAAGCGCGCGCCGGCGCGCAGCACGATCACCGTTTCGTTCAACCCCTGCTGGTTGAGGTCAACCTGCACCAGCAGTTCAGCGACCTCATCGGATGGCGCGGATTGTCCTCGCGCTGTTTCGCCGCCCGCTGCGCCGACGGGCGTCACCTGCAGGCATGCGCAGGCAAGCGCTGCAAGCAGCGCCCTAAGGGCCCGATAAACCGATGTCTGTATCGACGCTCCCCGCGTCGGTGGAGACCTTGAGCCGCAGCCGATCGGTTTTCGCCACTCGCGCATGCTTTAGCCTCAGTTCCCATTCCCGGGACTGACCGGGCAGCACGTAGACGAGCGACGAGTGTGAGGCGATGGGCTCGGTTTCGCTTGGCAGGAACATTTCGACATCGGAGATCTGGATGTGTGCCGTTCCCTTGTTCATCAGCTTCAGGCTGACGGTATTCGCGTCGCGCAGCTGCGCGTCCCACAGCAGCGTCGCCTTCGCCGGACCGCTTCTGGGCTGAACGAAGACTGGCAGGCCGACGCGCAGCGCCACTTGCAGCCCCTGGAAGCCGGGTTTCGGCGGCGCCGGCACTTCCTGGAGAAAGAGCCGGTAACTCAATTCGCGCTCTTTATCGGGGGCCCGCCGCAGGCCGACGCGGATGATCTGTTCCTTGTCGGGCGCAATCGTGGCGATCGGGGGGCTCACCAAGACTTCGTTGGTCGGGCTCAGGACGTCCCTGCCGTCTTGCTGCGACCACGCGAGGACGCTTACTTGCACTACGACGGATTCCGCGCCGTTGTTCTTGACGGTCAGCGCTGCACTGCGCTCCTGTGGCGCGAGATCAACGCGAATCGGGTTCACCTCGAACGAGCCGCAGACGCCGGGCTGCGCCACGGCGCACATGAACAGGAAAAATGCAGCTCTGCCTAGCCTCAACGCGGTCCCGGCTAATTTATTGTTATTGTGATTATCGTTATTGTGCTCTCCATGGATCTTAGACTAAAAGTTCACCGTGGCGAGGACGGTATCCGAGTACGTGCCGATGCTCGGGTTCTGGCCGGCGGGAACGCTGCCGCAGACGTTATACGCGCGCGCCGCTTTGCTCAGCGCGCTGCTCGCCGTAAACAGATCGGCTCCCGCAGTCCCCCAGACCGCTATGGCGGGAAACGAGCACGGCGTTCCGGGCGCATTGCTCGGCGGCTGATAGAGCTCGTAGGCGAGAAAGTCGCCGCTCGGGACATCGTTCATGCGCCGCGTGCTGCCTGCCGGGTTGCTGCCACGGTCGAGCGCGATCGTCGGAGTCGTTCCCTTGACGCACGCGACCGTGATTGAGCCCGTGGCATTGAGATCCGCGCTGCGGTGCGCGCCGATCGGATCGTATGCGCCGAACGCCACCGGTGTGGTGAGAATCGTGCAGCTCGTATGCACCGATGCCCGCGCCGTGAAGGACGAGGTCCCGACGCCCGCGTAAGCGACGGCGCCGCCCAAAAGAAAAGAGGCCAGCCCCATGGCCAGCCTCTTCAAATTCCACCGCAGCATGTTTTCCTGGTTGTTGACGCTAGAAGTTGACGGTCGCTACAACGGTGTCAGTGTAAGCAGCGGCAGCCGCGTCCTGACCCTTGGCTACGGTGCCGCAGACGTTGAAGGTCTTAGCCGAGTTAGCACCCCAGTTCGTGACGCCCGTTGGGGTAAAGATACCAGCGCCAGCGGTACCCCACACGGTCGTTCCCGGGAACGTGCAGACCGCGGCCGGCGTGGTCGCCGACGCATGGTACAACTCGTAAGTCAGGAATTCCGTAGGAAAGCCACTCGCCACCAGCCTGCGGGTGGTACCACTGACGTTCGCGCCGAGCCCGAGCGTGATGTTCACGCCGGTGGAGTTCTTGGTGCAGGTGACCGTCAGCGCACCCGTGGCATTGAGGTCCACGCCGCCGGCGCCAGCTTGGTGTGTCGATACGGGGTCATAGGCGCCAAACGCAACGGGGGTGGTCGAAATCGAGCAGCGCTGCGCGACCGAGGCGGTCACGCTCAGGTTGCTCGTCGCGGTTTGCGCTAGAGCTGGCGCGCTAATGCCAGTGAGCCCCGCGGCCGCGACGGTAATTGCTAGCTTCTTGAACATCGTGAATCTCCCTTGTGTGTTCTTATTGACGCGCCGCACGCCCTGCGCACGGCTTGCTGTTGCCGCCGAAATACTACGTAAGCAATTCCTTGATTAACGTGAGAAATTGCCGCTTCATCATGAAAATTGCCGATCGCCTGGTTGCTCTTCGGGGTTTCGAAAACGATGCCGGGGTTATTTGTTGGCAGGCCAAGCTGCAGCGATTGATTTCGTCAACCCGGGGCCTAGCATCACTGCATGAAAGCGTGCGGAAATGCGCTCGCGGCCTCGGTTTGTCAGATGCTGCTCGGCTGCTCGGCTGCTCGGCTGCTCGGCTGCGCGGGCGCATCGATTGCGCCGAAGAGCGATACCGTGTCCGTGGCGAAAGCCTCGGCGCGGCGGCCGGAACGCCCGTCGGGCGGGAGATGCTGCGCGTCGAGGTCATGCGTGGCGGACCGATACGCTGCCGCCATGGCGGAGGAGGCCCGATCGCATCCGTGACGCCGAGGGCGGCGCGCGGCTGGGCTATTCCACGACCGGCTGGAGCTCGGCACGCGCAGCGCGGCTCTGAACATCGCGATGGGCGAGAACGCCGTGGAGACCTGCTCGACATGCTGGTCCTCGCTTCGCTTACGTGACATTCGGTGGAAAGCCACTGGGCGCCGAAATTTCTCGGCGGCTCGCGAGGAGATCGTCTGCTTGCCGCTTCGCGGGCTTTCGAAGATGAGGTCTGGAAGGCTCAGAGAATATGTCACGTTCCCCAGCCGCCAGGATCTGTGTAGGTCTTCACTGAGGTGCAAAGTCCCAGAGCCGGGCTTTCTTCTTCTAAAGGTGGAGCGTAGGCTGGCGTCATGAGGCTCGCCTGCCTTGCGGCCGGGCTCCTCTGGTTCGCGTCCGGCGCCGCCGAAACGCTCTACCGCCTGCCTTGGGCGGATGCGCGTTCGTTCATGTTCACGCAAGTACC
>DASRIR010000064.1:0-2018 GCA_035649875.1 Burkholderiales bacterium
ATCTCGCTGCGGATCATCTCGCCGAGCGACCGCCCGTCGCGCCGGGTCGAGAAGAAGAGCACGAGCATGTCCTGGACGGCGCCTGCGAACACGACGCCGACGATGATCCAGAGCGTGCCCGGCAGGTAACCCATCTGCGCCGCGAGCACCGGGCCCACCAGAGGGCCGGCGCCGGCGATGGCCGCGAAGTGATGCCCGAACAGGACGCTTCGTTCGGTGGGCACGAAGTCGAGACCGTCGTTGCGCCGCCAGGCGGGCGTCGCCCGGCGACCGTCGATGCGGAGCGCGTGCACCGCGATGTAGCGGGAGTAGAACCGGAAAGCGATCAGATAGACCGAGACCGCTGCGGTCACCAGCCAAAGCGCGCTGATGGTCTCGCCGCGCCGCAAGGCGATGGTGCCCAGGCAGACAGCCGCGAGCGCGGCCAGTGCGACCCACGCGGCGTGCTTCAGGACGGCGTTCGGTCCTGTTGTTCGCATATCGTCCCTCGTCTCTGTGTGGTGAGCGTGGCGTCTGCCCGCGCGCAGGTCAATCCGCCGGACGTCAATCGTCCAGCTCGGCGCTCCAGTACTCGATCCGGGCCTGGCCCTCGGTCACGATCGTCGTGCACTCATCTTCGTAGCGGGTGCGCAGGCGACCGATGTTCGACAGGTCGGCATCGATGGTGTGCCGGAGATCGTCACTGATCTTGCGCAGCGCCGTATCCGTGTCGGTCAGCCCGTGGCCTCCGTGTCGGCCCAGTTCGTGGCTGTACCGGTAGGTGAGCGCCGCGTCCGCCCGAGCGGTATCGGCTGTCCGGCGGTCCGCCGCCGTTCGGCTCCCCTGCACACTCTCCGCCCGCAGAGAGTAGTACGCCGAGCATCGAGCCATCTGCTGCCACTCGTCGTTCAGCGCCGCTTGTGTGGCATCAGTGCAGCCGGCGACCAGTGCCCCGGTCGACAACGCCAGGGCGAGGAGTTTCGTCCACGTCGGCACGGCCGCGCCTAACCGGGCAGATGTCATGACAGTCGCATGGTATGTGATGCCATGGTGGCGCCATCTCGCGCAGGACGTTGCCGCCGGCACACGGCTGGCGTCGGACCGGCGAGAGCGAGGTAAACTGTCCCCTGCGCCCAAAGGGACCGGGGCATGACGCCGCGATATCACTGGCTGGCTCTGTATTCGTTTGTGCTTGCGGCGATCACTGCCGGCTGGCTTGTGTCGAGCCTGTCGGGAAGCGGCGCGTTTCCACCTGTCTGGGTCGTCCTGCTGCTGATCGGCATCTGCCTGTTCGTCTGGCATTTCGGCATCCCGGTGCCGCGCGTGGGACTGAGCTCGATGGAGCGCGTGCCGCAGGTCGGCATGCTGCTCGTGCTGAGCCCGCCGGTCGCGGCGGCGATCTGCGCCACGGCTTCGCTGGTCTGGCCTCTGCTCAGCAGGCGGTACAGCCACGGGTCGACGCGCGCCGCCGTGCTGCGCGCCGTCCACAACGCCGCGATGACGGGCCTGACGCTGCTGCTGGCCGGAGAGGCGTACCTGGCGGCCGGCGGCCGCCACCCGCTCGGCGTGCCGACGCTCGAGGACATCGGTCCGCTGGCCGCGATGACGGTCACGGCGCAGGTCGTGAACGTGGCGCTGCTTGCGGCGTACTTCCGGCTCGATGGCCGTGAAGTCCGCCGGATCATCCGGCCCGTGTACACGCTGGTGGACCTGATCTTCGTACCCGCCGGCGTACTCGCCGCGGTGCTGTACAACACCGCGGCGCCCGCCACCTTCGGGCTGTTCGCGGTCCTGATGGTGCTTTTCGTGCTCTCCTTCAACGGATTCGGCACCGCGCTGCGCACCACGGATATCGCGAGCGACACGCTTGCCGGGCTCCCCGATTCACCCCGGTCGCTGCACGGCGCTCGGCGGATCGATGAGCTCGGCGAACGTATTCTGTTCGAGGTGCGCGCGCTGCTGCGCTTCGACGAGTTCTCGCTCGCGATCGTGGACAGCGAGCGCAAGACCCTCGACCTGCGCGTGCAGGAGCGCGGCGG
>DASRIR010000065.1:0-9391 GCA_035649875.1 Burkholderiales bacterium
CGCATCGAGGAGCGCGCGCTGCGCAGCCGGGCGCAGGAGCGACTGGTGCTCGTGCTGGCCGTGGATGTCGACGAGATACTCGCCCGCCGCCTTGAGCTGCGCGAGGGTCGCGGCGTGGCCGTTGATGAAGCAGCGCGAGCGGCCTGAACGATCGATCGTCCTTCGCAGCAGCACGACGCCCGGATCGCCGGCCAGCCCGCCATCCTCGAGCCACGCCGCGAAAATTCTGTCATCGAAGTCGAACTCCGCGGAAAGCTCGGCGCGCTCCGCTCCTTCCTTTACGAGGGAAGCGTCGCCACGGCCGCCGACCAGCAGTTCGATGGCGTCCACCAGGATCGACTTGCCAGCACCGGTCTCGCCGGTGAGCGCGGTGAAGCCCTTTCCGAGCTCGAGGCTCGTCTTCTCGACGATGACGAAATCGCGGACTTCGAGGGCACGGAGCACAGGCTAGTCCGTGGCGCGGCGCTTCTCGATCGCCTCGGCCCAGCCGAGCTTCTCGCGCAGCGTCTTGAAGTAGCGGTAGCCGGGCGGATGGACGAAGCGCACCGCTTCGGCGGAGCGCTTGAGGATCAGGCGGTCGCCCTCGGCCATGTCGGCGAGCGCGAGGCCGTCGAAATGCGCGCGCGCGTCGAGCGCATGCACCATCACGATCTCGATCACGCTGCGGTCGCTTACGCTCACCGGGCGGGCGGAAAGCGTATGCGGGTTGAGCGGCACGAGCGTGAGCGCGGCGACCGCGGGATGCAGGATCGGGCCCTGCGCGGAGAGCGCATACGCCGTGGAGCCGGTGGGCGTGGCGACGATGATGCCGTCGGCGCGCAGGCGGTACACGAACTCGCCGTCGACCGAGAGCTCGAACTCGATCAGCCGACCCTGCGAGCCCTTGCCGATCACCGCCTCGTTCAGGGCGATGGTCTTCAGCGCCGACTTGCCCGCGCGCCGGATTTCGGCGTCGAGCAGCGTGCGCTCCTCGATCGCGTAGTTGCCTTCCAGGATCGCCGTCACGCCGCTCAGCATGTCGTCGTGGCCGATGTCGGTCATGAAGCCGAGGCGGCCCTGGTTGATGCCCACCAGCGGCACGTGGTGGTTCACGAGCTCGCGCGCCGCGGCGAGCATGGTGCCGTCGCCGCCGATCACGATCGCGAGATCGGCCTTGGTGGTTTCGCCTTCGGCAACAACCTCGCAGCCGCGCTTGCGCAGGAACTCGCGCAGCTCCATCAGGGACGATTCGCGCGGTGAAGATTCCGCCGGGGCGCTGCGCAGCTTGCCGATGAGCGCGATCCTGCGGAACGACATGCGGCCGAGTGTACAATGAATTCCATGCTCGACAAGCGCGCCCAGGTTCTGCTCAAGACGTTGATCGAGCATTACATTCTCGAGGGCCAGCCGGTCGGTTCGCGCACGCTGTCGAAGTACTCCGGGCTCGATCTTTCGCCCGCCACGATCCGCAACGTGATGGCCGACCTCGAGGAGCTCGGCTTGATCGCGAGCCCGCACACCTCGGCTGGGCGCGTACCGACGCCGCTCGGCTACCGCTTCTTCGTCGACTCGCTGCTGGTCATCAAGCCGCTCGAGTCGAACGCGCTGCAGCGCATGGAAGGCGAGTTGCATCCGGACAACCCGCAGCGCGTGATCCACGCCGCGTCGCAGCTCCTGTCGCAGCTCACCCAGTTCGCCGGCGTGGTGATGACGCCGCGGCGGCGCACCGCGACCTTCCGCCATATCGAGTTCCTCAAGCTCTCCGAGAAGCGCATCCTGCTGATCGTGGTCACGCCGGAAGGCGACGTGCAGAACCGCATCCTTTTCACCGAGCGCGACTACACGCCCGCCGAGCTGGTCGAAGCCGCGAACTACATCAACCAGCACTTCTCCGGGCAGAACTTCGAGGACGTGCGCACCCGCCTGCACACCGAGCTGCGCGAGCTCCGGCAGGACGTGATCGCGCTCATGGCCACCGCGCTCGACGCCGGAAAGCAGGCCCTGTCCGAGGGCGGCAGCGAGTACGTGCTCTCGGGCGAGCGCAACCTGCTCTCGGTGCAAGACCTGTCGCAGGACGTTTCGCGCCTCAAGCAGCTGCTCGAGCTCTTCGAGCGCAAGACCACGCTGCTGCAGATCCTCGATCATTCACTGCGCGGCCAGGGCGTCCAGATCTTCATCGGCGGCGAATCCGGCGTGGCGGCGCCCGACGACGTCGCGGTGGTTACCAAGCCCTATACGGTCGACGGCGAAGTCGTGGGCACCGTCGGCGTGATCGGCCCCACGCGCATGGCCTACGATCGGGTGATCCCGATCGTCGACGTGACCGCGAAGCTGCTCTCGAGCGCCCTCTCCAAGCACTGAAGAGCGTTCTCCTCGTCAACCTCGGGACGCCGGCCGCGCCGACGCCGGCGGCGGTCCGAGCCTATCTCGCCGAGTTCCTAAGCGATCCGCGCGTCGTCAAACTGCCGCGCTGGCTATGGCTGCCCATCTTGTATGGCGCTGTCCTACGCTCCCGACCCGGAAAATCGGCAGAAAAGTACGCGCAGATTTGGACGCCCGAAGGCTCGCCGCTGGCGCTCCACACCGTAAGGCAGGCCGCGCTGCTGCAGGAGGAGCTTGGACTGCCCGTCCGGTACGCGATGCGGTATGGCCGGCCATCCATTGCGGCATCCCTGATGGGGCTGGAAGACGCGGTGGTCGTCCCGCTCTATCCGCAGCACGCCGAAAGCACGACCACGAGCGTGGCCGACATGCTGCCGCCGGGCACGCCGATGGTCGAAGGATTCCACGATCACCCCGCGTACATCGCCGCGCTCGCGGCGAGCGTCGAGCGGCACTGGCAGGCGCACGGGCGCGGCGAGCGGCTCGTGCTGAGCTTTCATGGTCTGCCGAAAAAGGGCGCCGGGCGCTACGAGCGCGAATGCCGCGCCACCGCCCGCTTGCTCGGCGAGCGCTTGAAAACCGAATATCTCGTGACGTTCCAGTCCCGCTTCGGCTATGCCGCGTGGCTGCAGCCCTACACGCAGCCAACGCTTGTGGAGCAGGCGCGAGGCGGCGTGAAGCGCGTGGACGTGGTCTTTCCCGGATTCGTCTCGGACTGCCTGGAAACGCTCGAGGAAATCGGCATTACCGCCCGGCGCGCGTTCCTCGATGCGGGCGGGCGCGACCTGCGCCTGGTGAGCTGCCTGAACGAATCCCCCGACTGGATCAGCGCCCTCGCGCAGATCGCACGCCGGTGACTCGCCTAAGCTCGTGTCATGTCCCCCTACAAGCTGTTGGTGTTCGGCGCTTCCTACGGCTCGCTTTTCGGAACCCGGGTCGCTACCGCAGGCCATGACGCGACGCTGATCTGCCAGCGCGCGACCGTGGAGCTCATCAACCGCGAAGGAACGCGGGTGCTGTTCCCCGTGCGCGGCGGCGAGCAGGTGGAGATCGACTCGCGCTCGCTACCCGGCGCGGTGCGCGCCGCCATGCCGGCGGCGGTCGACCCCGCCGAATACGACCTCGCGGTGCTTGCAATGCAGGAGCCGCAGTACGGCGCGCAAGGCGTGCGCGAGCTGCTCGATCGCACCGCCAAGGCCGGCGTGCCCTGCCTGTCGCTCATGAACATGCCGCCGCCGCCCTACCTGCGGCGCCTTCCCGGCCTCGGCGCGGACCTGGCCGCGGGCTGCTACGCCGACGCCACGGTATGGCAGGGATTCCAGCCCGCGGCGATGACCCTCTGCAGTCCCGACCCGCAGGCGTTGCGACCCGCCGACGGTCCGCGCAACGTGCTGCGCGTGACGCTGCCCACGAACTTCAAAGCGGCGCGCTTCGCTTCCGAAGCGCACACCGAAATGCTGCGCCGGCTGGAAGCCGACATCGGCGCCGTGGATTTGCCGGTGAAGCTCAAGGTTCACGAGAGTCTGTTCGTGCCGCTCGCCAAGTGGGCCATGCTGCTTGCGGGCAACTACCGCTGCGTGACGCCGCAGGGCCCGCGCTCGATCCGCGACGCGGTGCATGCCGATCTCGAGCGCGCCCGCTCGGTGTACGACTGGGTAAGGGAACTCTGCGTGGCGTTGGGCGCCGCGCCGGAAGATCTCGTGCCGTTCGAGAAGTATGCAGCCGCCGCGGCCAGCCTGGCCGCGCCCTCTTCGGGCGCGCGCGCGATCTTCGCCGGCGCGCCGCACATCGAGCGCGTCGACAAGCTGGTGCAGACGATCGGCGCCCGGCGCGGCCTGCGCCACCCTGACGTCGACGAGATCGTGGCCCTGATCGACGAGCGCCTGGCGGCGAACCGCCGCGCCGCAGCCTAGAGACCGGCTTCGCGCACGCCGCTGCCGCGCGCCTGCAGCGCCGCGGCGGCCGAGGGACCGAGGATCGGGTAGGTGCGCGCGAGCGCCTCGACGATCGCGTCGGCCGGGAGCGCGCGGCTGAAGGCGTAGCCCTGCATCTCGGTGCAATGGAGCGTGCGCAGGAAGCCGACCTGCCACGGCTCCTCGACGCCTTCGGCGATCAGGCCGATGCCGAGCGAACGCGCGAGCGCCGAGATGGTCTTGACGATCGCCGCGTCCTTGGGACTCGTGGCGATGTCGCGTACGAAGCTCTTGTCGATCTTCAGGCTGTCGATCGGGAAGCGCTTGAGGTAGCCGAGCGAGGAGTAGCCGGTGCCGAAGTCGTCGATCGACAGCGTGGCGCCGATCGCCTTGAGCTTGCCCATGACGCCCATCGCGTGGTCGACGTTCTCGACCAGCAGGCTCTCGGTCAGCTCGAGCTCGAGCAGGCTGGGGGAAAGATTGGTCGCGCGCAGCGCCTCGCTCACGGCATCGAACAGCGCGTCGCTGCGGAACTGGCGCGACGAAAGGTTGACCGATACGCGCAGCGAATGCAGCCCCGCCGCCTGCCAGGCCTTGGCCTGGCGGCAGGCTTCCGCCAGCACCCAGCTGCCCACCGGGACGATGAGCCCGGTCTCCTCGAGCAGCGGCACGAAGCGCGCCGGCTCGACCAGGCCCCATTCGGGATGGCGCCAGCGCAGCAACGCCTCCGCGCCGGTCGCGCGCCCGCTCGCGGCCGACACGCGCGGCTGGAAGTGGAGCACGAACTCCTCGTTCTTGAGCGCGCGGCGCAGCGCCGCCTCGAGCATGATCTGGCTCTCCACGCGCTCGTTCATCTCGCGCGCGAAGAACGCGTAGCGGTTGCGGCCGAGCTCCTTCGCGCGGTACATCGCGGTGTCGGCGGCCTTCACCAGGCGCTCACCGACCACGTCGTCGCGCGGGTAGAGCGCGATGCCGATGCTCGCCGTGACCGCGATCTCGTGGTGCTGGAGCTGGAGCGGCTCGGCGATGCCGTCGATCACGCGCCCCGCCACCATCGCGGCCTCCTCCGGGCCGCGCACGTCCTCGAGCAGCATGGTGAACTCGTCGCCGCCCATGCGGAACAGCATGTCGGCCTCGCGCACCGAGCGCCGGATGCGCTCGGCGGCGATGCGCAGCAGCCGGTCGCCGGCGTCGTGGCCCAGGCTGTCGTTCACGCGCTTGAAGAGGTCCAGGTCGAGGAACAGCAGCGCGATCGGCCAGCCGGCGCGCTTCGCGCGCCGCATCGCCTCCTCCAGGTGCTCGGTGAAGCTCGCGCGGTTCGGCAGGCCGGTGAGCGCGTCGTGGTAGGCCTGGTGGCGAATGCGCTCTTCCTGCGCGGCGCGCTCGCGCTCCTTTTCGTGCAGCAGGCGCTGATAGCGCGCGAGGATCAGCTGTAGCACGCAGTAGATCACCGCCATCGCGCCGAGCACCGCGGCCAGGATCTTCCACTGCGCGCGCTGGACGGCCGCGACCTGCTCGGTGACGTCGTTGTAGACCTCGAGGACGGCCTCGACCGGCGCGGCGTCGTAGACGTGCACCGGCACGTAGCTCTCGACGATCTGGCGCTCCGCGAGCGTGCCTTCCCAGCTGTCGAGGCGCTCCCTGTAGCTGATCTTGGTCGAGGGATAGCCGTCGCGGGCGCGCAGGTAGCCGGGCTTGGCGAGCGCGCTCTCGCCGATCTGCCGCGGATCGGTCGAATACACGGTGAGCCCGTTCAGGTCGTAGATCTTGACCTTGGCGACCGACAGGCCGTCGGCAAGGCGCCGCAGGTCGCGGTCCAGCGCCGCGACTTCCGGCCGGCTGGCGAGCGTCGCGCGCTCGAGCTCGCCCGCGCGCGCGACGAACGCTGCATGCGACGGCCAGATGGCGTTGGCGAAGGTCTTGGTCAGCGCGATGTTGGCGTGGGTCTCGCTTTCGACCAGCGAGTCGAACAGGAGCCCTCGATACAGGAGCGAAAGCGCGACCACCACGGCAAACAGCACCGCGAGCGCGATCAGCTGCGAATACCGCAGGAGGTTGAGCATTGGCGGCCCAGCATACGAGGCGCCGCGCCCCCCGGCACTCGGGGGCTTCCCTAGCCCTTCCGGGGGTAAACCCCTATCGTCCTAACAAACCTTTTAACCTGTCCTTGATTTTTTCGTCTTTCAGGCGCTCCTCGACCCGCTCCTTGATTTTCTCGCCGGCCTGTGACTTGGCGGCGGCGCCGGCCATCGACCGGTAGTCGACTTCATATTTCAGGTCGTCGAAGGTGCCGGAAAGCTTTACCGGCACGGTCAGCCCGGCGAGCTGGTCCCTCTCCTTCCCGCCCTGGCCCTGGCCGCTGGCGACGATCGACGCTTTCGCGAGATAGTTCAGGCTCTCTGCCGGGATGTTGATGTCACCGGCTCCGCCCAGGCGGAGCAGCGGTGACTTGGCATCGAGGTCGTCGTTGTGCGCAACGCCGTTCTTGATCGTGAAGCTCGCCGAGAGCTCGGAGAAGTCGGTCTTCTGCGTCTTGTCACCGGCGCTCTCGCCCTGCCCCGCGGACTGCGACCCGCCGCCGAGCAGGCTGCGGCCCTTGCGGATGATCTCGCCGACGTTGATGCCCTTGATCGCCCCGTCGCGTAGGTCCACCTTGGCGCTGCCGTTCAGCGCGCGCTTCATCGCATTCACGCTCGCGCCGGCGGTGGTGACGTCGAGCGAGACGTTGCCCTTGCCTTCGAGCCGGTCCTGCTGCGCGAAGTCGCGCAGGATCGGGCCGACGGATACGCCCTGCAGCTGCTCTTTCAGCGCGACGTGGTTCTTGTTGGCGTCGACCGTGAGCTCGCCGGACATCGAGCCCTCGTAGAGCTTCGCCGCGTGCGGCGCGAGCGTGACGCGTCCGTTGGCCGCGTTCAGCTGCGCGCTCACGTCGGCGAGCTTCAGGCCGCGCACCTCGAGCGCGCCGACCTGGAGCTTGCCCTTGGCGTTGATCCCCTTGAGGGCGGAGAGGTCGACGGGCGTGTCCTCCTTCTTCGCGGTTTGCGGCTTCGCGGGCTGCGCCGCGGGCTTTTCCGCCGCGCCGAGGTAGCGGTCCAGGTTGATCTTGTCGATGCTCGCGTCAAGTTCATACGGCTCGGCGGCGGTGAACTTGGCCTTGATCGTCGAGTCGTCGAGCTTGGCGGTGACGTCGCCGCTGAGAACCCCGCCCTTGAGCTGGTACTTGCCGTCGGCCGAGAGCTTGGCCTGCAGCGGCGGCTGCTTGCGCTTCGCCACCATCGCGAGCTCGAGCTTGCCTTCGGCGTCCTCCGCGACGCGGCCAGTCTTGAGCTTCACGTCCTCGAGCGCGTATTCCTGGCCCGCGGCGAAGTCGATGTACGTGATGGAAGCGCGCTCGATGCTGACCGAGCCGATATCAAACACCACGGGCGCGCCGGTCTCCGCCGGCGCCTTCTTGGCGTCCGCTGCGGGTTTCTTTTCCTCCATCAGGTCGGAGAAGTTGAAGCGCCCGTCCTTGCCCTTGACGATGCGCGCCTTGAGTCCCGAGAGGCTCACCGAGTCCACCACGTACTGCCCCGAAAGCAGCGGCATCACCTTCACCGAGGCGTGCGCCCGATCGAACGCGACGAACTGTTGGCTCGACCCTTTTTCGGAGAACGTCACGCCGGAAACCTCGGCGCCCAGGCTCGGCCAGAACGCCATCTTGATCGGCCCTTGGATGGCAAGCGCGCGCCCGGTTTTCTCCTTGGCCAGGCGCTCGATCTGGCCCTTGTAGCGGTTGGGGTCGAAGGTCATCGCGAAGACCACGGCCCCCGCGATCGCCACCACGACCAGACTTCCTAGGCCGATAAGCCCGTATTTAAGAGGTTTATTCATAAAATCAAAGCCTTTAATCTGCAAACCGATGGCTTGAAAGCCGTCATCCCGTCCCCATTAGGACAAGATGCAGGAAGAAACCGTTCAGCCCGAGAAATCGCTGGAAGAACTATTGGCCGAAGCCCACGCGCGCATCGAGCAGCAGCGCGACAGCATGATGCGCGCTGTCGCCGACGCCGAGAACGCGCGCAAGCGCGCGCAGGCAGAGGCCGCCTCCGCTCAGAAGTATGCCCTCGAGCGCTTCGCCGAGGGGCTGCTGCCCGTGATGGACAGCCTGGAGGCGGCGCTGCAGAGCAAGGACTTGAGCGGCGTCGAGCTGACCCTGAAGCAGCTGCGCGGCGCGCTCGAGAAATCGAGCATCCGCGACATCGATCCCAAGGCCGGCGAGCGCTTCGACCCCCACCGCCATCAGGCGATGGCCGCCGTGGCGTCCGAGGCGGAGCCGAACACCATCGTCTCGGTGATGCAGAAGGGCTACCGCCTCCACGACCGGGTGCTGCGCCCGGCGCTCGTGACGGTCGCGAAAGCGGTTGAAAAATCGGATGGAAACCCCATCTCCGACACAGACTTAGACTAAAGAGAACCCCATGGCAAAAATTATCGGCATCGACCTCGGCACGACCAACTCCTGCGTCGCAATCATGGAGGGCGGCAAGCCCAAGGTGATCGAGAACTCGGAAGGCACGCGCACGACCCCCTCGGTCGTCGCGTACACCGACGACGGCGAGGTCCTGGTCGGCGCATCGGCCAAGCGCCAGGCGGTCACCAACGCCAAGAACACCATCTACGCGGTGAAACGCCTGATCGGCCGGCGCTTCGAGGATCCGGAGACCCAGAAGGACATCAAGCTGATGCCCTACAAGATCGTGCGCGCCGACAACGGTGACGCGTGGGTCGAGGTGCGCGGCAAGAAGATCGCGCCGCAGCAGGTCTCGGCCGAGATCCTGCGCAAGATGAAGAAGACCGCCGAGGACTATCTCGGCGAGGAAGTGAAGGAAGCCGTCATCACGGTTCCCGCCTATTTCAACGATTCGCAGCGTCAGGCGACCAAAGACGCCGGCCGCATCGCGGGCCTGGACGTGAAGCGCATCATCAACGAGCCTACCGCGGCGGCGCTCGCCTTCGGCCTGGACAAGGTCGGCAAGAAGGACACCAAGATCGCGGTCTACGACCTGGGCGGCGGCACCTTCGACATCTCGATCATCGAGATCGCCGACGTCGAGGGCGAGAAGCAGTTCGAGGTG
>DASRIR010000066.1:0-2094 GCA_035649875.1 Burkholderiales bacterium
CGCGCCTTTCCGGACGGCATGCCTGGACGGAAGCGGGCCTGGTCACGGTGGATACGACGGTCAGCTACGGCGCGTCCGACCAGCGGCTCGCCTCGAGCGGCCTCGCCGGCGCGGCGCGCGCGGAGTTCTTCCAGGTGAACAGCTTCTTCAGCGGGCGGCGCGATGAGGACGACCCGTGGTCGGTCACCGGCGGGGTGCGCTATTTCCAGAACGAGACCAGCGGCCTCGGCGACGCGACGCTGCAGTCGCTCGCGGGCCATGTCAACGCGGCCTACCGCTACAGCCGGCAGCTGGTGCTCAACGCGGGAGCGAGCGCTACGCAGAATTCGTCCTCGGGCGGGGACGCCTCGCTCGGCACGCTTTCCGCCGGCGCCAATTACACGATGGACACCATGCGCCTCGGCGACTACCTCTATAACGTAACCTTCGGCGGCAACCTGCTCGAGCAGCGCGGGGAGCCGAGCGTCGAGCGCGACGTCGTGTCGGCGCAGGCGGGGCACAACCTGCAGCGCACCCTCGATTTCGTCGGCGCGCAGGCGCTCACTCTGACGCTCGCCCAGTCGGTCAACGAGGTCCAGGACAGCGTGGCCGGGAGCCTGTTCACGCTCGCCAACAACGCCTCCGCGATGTGGCGATTGACCCGCGCCGACGGGCTCGCCGGATTTGTCAGCGCGAGCGCGGCCGATTCCCGCTCGCGCGGCTATAACGACTCCGTATTCCAGCTGCTCAACGTTCAGCTCTCGGGGCAGGGGCAGGTGAGCCGCTATTCGAGCCTGCTGGCGAACCTGACGGTGCAGGGGACGCGCGAGGGCACGCAGGCGGCGGAAGGCGGTTTCAACGTCAACCGCAACGGCGGCCTCACCTACCAGCACCAGAGGGCTTTCGGCGTGCCGCGGCTGCGCTACCTGGCGATTTACGAGCGCAACGACTACCGGCTCAACGGCCGCGCGCAGGGAGACCTGAATGCGCCGCGTGAACAACTCGGCGAGAGCTTCGAGCAGCGTCTGGAGTACCGGATCGGCAAGCTCGAGGCGCGACTGACCGTGCGCTTCGCCGAGCTCGATGGCAAGGATAATGCTTTGGTTTTCTTCCGGCTCGCGCGCGAGCTCGGCAACTGGTAGGGGGGAATTTCAAAATCAAGACGATGCAGGCACGAAGGCTTTGGTGCGCGGCGCTTGCGGCCGCGGCGCTCGCGCTGGGTAGCGGCAGCACGGCGCGCGCCGAGTACGGCGACGTGGTGATCAACAACCATTCCGACAAGGCCGGCATGCGGCCGGCGGTCTTTCCGCACTGGTTCCACCGCATCCGCTTCGCCTGCAAGGTGTGCCACGCCGACCTCGGATTCGCCATGCGCGCCGGCGGCAACGACATCAACATGGTCAGGATCATCGACGGCCAGTTCTGCGGCGCCTGCCACAACGGCGAAGTCGCCTGGTCGATCGAGAACTGCAACCTGTGCCACACCGCAAAGCCGGGAACGCCAACCCAGGTGCACGAGAGCACGCTGCAGAAGCTCACCGCCCCGGGCAAGCCTGCCGCGGGCGCCAAAGGAGCGAAGCCGTGAGACGGTTCGCGCTCGCGGCCGCGCTCGGCGCCGCCGCGCTCGCCGCGCACGCGCAGGACCGCGGCAAGGCCGTCTACGAGAAATCCTGCGCCCTGTGTCATGCCGCCGGCCTCGCCGGGGCGCCGAAGACCGGGGTTGCGGCCGACTGGGCGCCGCGCCTCGCGCGCGGCGCGAGCGCGCTCCAGGCCTCCGCGCTGAAAGGCACGCCGCGCGGCATGCCGGCGCGCGGCGGCAACCTCGAGCTGAAGGATGCTGAAGTGGGAGCCGCGGTCGGCTACATGCTTGCGCAGTTGCCCGCGGCGCCGAAGCCCGCGGCGGCGCCGAAGAAGGCAGCCACACCGGAGGCTGCAGCGGTAGCGGCGTCCCCGCCAGCCGTAGTGGCGTCGCCGGTAGCCGAGGTGAACGCTTTCAATCGCCTGCTGCGCCCGCCGGCGCTGCGCAACCCGGCGCCGGCCGCCGACGGCATCCATGACCCGGCGCTCGACGGCACGCACGCCCTGCAGGCGCCGTTGCAGGCCTACACCGGCTTG
>DASRIR010000067.1:0-15852 GCA_035649875.1 Burkholderiales bacterium
TGCCGAAGATCGCCATGATCAGCACGTCGAACGGGTTGTTCGACAGGCTGAATACCCCGATCGACATGAACACCAGGATCGCGGGATACAGGTAGCGGTACGGCACCGTCAGCAGCTTGATCCACATGCCGATCAGCGGCAGGTTGAGGATCACCAGGAACGCGTTGCCGATCCACATCGAGGCGATCAGGCCCCAGAAGAGTTGCGGCTTCTCATTCATCACCTGCGGCCCGGGCGCGATGCCCTGGATCATCAGCGCGCCGATCATCAGCGCCATCACCGCGTTGCCCGGGATGCCGAGGGTCAGCATCGGAATGAAGGACGTCTGGGCGCCGGCGTTGTTGGCCGCTTCGGGGCCGGCGACGCCCTCGATCGCGCCCTTGCCGAACTGCTCGGGGTACTTAGACAGCTTCTTCTCGACCGTATACGCGCCGAACGAGGAGAGCAGCGCGCCGCCGCCCGGCAGGATGCCGAGGAACGAGCCGAGCGCGGTGCCGCGCAGCACCGCGGGGATCGCGCGCCGGATGTCTTCCCTGGTCGGCATCAGGCGCCCGACCTTGGCGGTGAACACCTCGCGCTTCTCGCCCTGCTCCAGGTTGGCGATGATCTCGGCGGTGCCGAACACGCCCATCGCCACCACCACGAAGCCGATGCCGTCGGAGAGCTCCGGCACGTCGAAGGTGAAGCGCAGCACGCCGGAATTGACGTCGGTGCCGATCAGCCCTAGGAGCAGGCCGAGCACCACCATGGCGATCGCCTTGATGAGCGAGCCGTGCGCGAGCACCGTGGCGGCGACCAGACCGAGGACCATCAGCGAAAAGTACTCCGCCGGGCCGAACTTGAGCGCCACCTCCGCGAGCGGCGGCGCGGCGACCGCGATGACCAGCGTGGCGACGCAGCCGGCGAAGAACGAGCCAATGGCGGCAGTGGCGAGCGCCGGCCCAGCGCGCCCCTGGCGCGCCATCTGGTAGCCGTCGAGGCAGGTGACGACCGAGGCCGATTCGCCCGGCAGGTTGACCAGGATCGCGGTGGTCGAGCCGCCGTACTGCGCGCCGTAGTAGATGCCGGCGAGCATGATGAGCGCGGCGATCGGGCTCAGGTTGAAGGTGATCGGCAGCAGCATCGCGATCGTCGCCACCGGGCCGATGCCCGGCAGCACGCCGATCAGCGTGCCGAGCATCACGCCGATCAGCGCGTACAGCAGGTGGATCGGCGTGATCGCGACGCCGAAGCCGAGGATCAGATTGTTAAAGATGTTTCCGAGATCCATCGTCTTCCCCTAGCGGATCGGGCAGTTTTCCATGAAGGCCGGGCAGACCGGGAACGGCAGCGTTAGCCCCTTCACGAACACCAGGATCGAGAACGCGATCAGGATCACGAACAGGATCGTCACTTCCTTCCACTTGAACTCGTGGCCGCCGAACGCCGAGATGAAGACCAGCAGCCCCGTGGCGAGAACCAGGCCGAGGGGCTTCATCAGATAGCCGTAGATCACACAGGCCGCCGAGATCAGCACCAGCGGCTTCGTCGCAGGGCGGAACAGCACGCTCAGGACCACCAGCAACACCGTGCCGAGGAGCACCGCCCAGTCTCCACTGATCCCCGCGCGCTTGAAGATCCATCCCAGCGCGGCGTAGACCACGACGGCGACGACCAGATCGATGATGTTGAAGGACAGCGGGAGCGGCGGGCCCTCCATGGCAAGGGACTCGATGAAGACCAGCACGCCGAGGAACACCATCAGCCCGCCGAGCACGGTCGGGAAGTACGCAGGGCCCATGCGTACCGCGGTGCCCATCTGGTAATGGGTGAGCGCCCAGATCATGAAGAAGGCGCCGAAGCCGATAAACATCAGCCCGGCCCAGAAATCCTTGGGCGCTTTGATCCTGAGCTTCATCCCCTCTCCTCCGCCGCTAGCGCGGTCTGCGTCAAAGTGTAGCATTTCGCCCCGAAATGCAAGCCTTGCGCTGGGCTTTGGTCGCCCTGCTGCTTCTCGGCTGCGGCGAGCGCCCCAAACTGGAGCGCCTGCCGAGCGACGCCGTGGTTCTCGCCTTCGGCGATAGCCTCACCTTCGGTACCGGCGCCAACGAGGAGGAGAGCTACCCGGCGCAGCTCGAGAAGCTGATCGGGCGGCGCGTGGTGCGCGCCGGCGTGCCGGGCGAGGTCACGGAGCAGGCGCTCGAGCGCCTGCCGGGCGCGCTCGACGAGCATGCGCCGCGCCTGCTCCTGCTCTGCATCGGCGGCAACGACTTCCTGCGCCGGCTCGGCAACCAGCAGGCCGAGCGCAACGTGCGCGAGATGGTGAAGCTCGCGCGCAGCCGCGGCATCGCGGTGTTGCTCATCGGCACGCCCGAGCCGGGTCTCACGGTCTCCCCGCCGGCGTTCTATGCCGGCATCGCCAAGGAGTACCGCGTGCCCTACGAGGAGGGCATCGTCGGCCAGGTGCTCAAGGACCGGACGCTCAAGGCCGACCCGATCCACCCCAATGCGCGTGGCTATCGGCGGATCGCCGAGAAGCTTGCCGAAAAGCTGAAGCAAAGCGGAGCGATCTGAGCCGCTCCAGGTCGGCGGGGCGATCGACGTCCCATACCCGGCGCAGCGCGCGCCAGCGATGCCCCTCGAGCTTCTTGACGGTCTGTTCGTACACGCGCGCGCTTCCCCACTCGATGCCTTCGAACCACTCGCGTTTCGGCCGCTTCACGCCGATCAGCGCATAGCCGCCGTCTTCGGCCGGCGCGAGCACCACGTCCTGACCGCCGTGAAGCGAGCGCGCCGCACGCCGCAGATCCGCAACCGTGAGCGCCGGGCAGTCGGTACCGATCAAGATTGCCGGCTTGCGCGCGCGGGAAAGGGCGCGGTACATGCGCTCGCCGAGCTCGCCGCCGCGTTGCAGCCGGAACGGGACGCCGAGATCGCGGAAAAAGGAATGCCGGCGCGTGCCGTGCAGCTCGACCGCCTCGCTCGTCTGCCGCGCGATGCGCAAGGCATGGCGCGTCAATCGCTCGTGCAGTCGCGCCGCGCGCCATTCGCCCAGGCGCGGGACCAGACGAGTCTTCGCCTGACCGAGCACCGGCGCGCGCGCGAACACGATGATCACCGGAAGTACAGCCTGGAAAGCTTGTCGGGATCGGCGCCGAGGAAGTACGCGAGTCGCAGGCGCCACATGAGCAGGATCGTGCGCAGCACGCCGCGCGACTCCCAGCGCCGCCCGGAGGTCCGTACCCGCTCGCGTCGGCACGCGGGCGAGCCGAGGCGCTTCATCCGCCGGCAGAACGCCACGTCTTCCATCAGCGCGATCTCGGGGAAGCCGGGGAACGCGGAGCGCCGCACGAAGATCGCCTGGTCGCCGGTGGCGATCCCGGTCAGGCGCGAGCGCAGGTTCATCGCCCCGGCCACCACCTTGAGCAACGGGTGCCGGCCTTCAATCTCGACGTCGAATCTGCCCCATACGTGGGTTTCCACCGAGGCCATGATCAGCTCGTCGGCGCCGTCCGGCAGCCGGGAGTCCGCGTGCAGGAAGACAAGGCAGTCCCCGCCGGCCGCGCGTGCCCCCGCGTTCATCTGCCGCGCGCGGCCGCGCGGCGCATGAATGACTTTTTCTGCTAGCTCCAGGGCAATCTGCACCGTCTCGTCGCTGCTGCCGCCGTCGGCGATGATCACCTCGTGTCCTCGCGCGCGCAGCGGCGCGAGCGCCTCGAGCGCCGCGCGGATGCCCGGGGCCTCGTTCAGCGCGGGGACGATGACCGAGAGTCGTTGCGTTGCCACGCGTGCAGCTTCTCCATCCAGGCAAGCGCGCCCTGCGGCGCGTGCGCCTTGCGCCAAACGCCGGCGGCGTACTTGTTCGCTTCGGCGAGCGTCGGGTAGATGTGGATCGTGCCGAGGATCTTGTTCAGGCCGAAGCCGTGGCGCATCGCCGCGACGAACTCGGCGAGCAGATCGGCCGCGTGCTCGCCCGCGATCGTGGCGCCCAGGATGCGATCCTTACCGGGCACGGTGAGCACCTTCACCATGCCGTGCGCGGTGCCGTCGGCGATCGCCCGGTCGAGCTCGTCGATGCCGTACACCGAGACTTCGTACGGAATGTTGCGCTCCCGCGCCTCGGTCTCGTTCAGGCCGACGCGCGCCACCTCGGGGTCGGTGAAGGTGGCCCAGGGAATCACCGAGTAATCGGCGCGGAACTTCTTCAGCGCGCCAAATAACGCATTCACCGACGCATACCACGCCTGGTGGGCGCCGACATGGGTGAACTGGTACGGGCCGGCCACGTCGCCGCAGGCATAGATGTTCGGATAGACCGTCTGCAGGAACTCGTTGGTCTCCACCGTGCGCGCCTTGGTGAGCGGGATGCCGAGCTCTTCCAGCCCGTAGGCCTTGGTGCGCGCGACGCGCCCGACCGCGCAGAGCAGCGCGTCGAACTCGATGCGCCGTTCGCTCCCTTCGTGCTCGCAAACCAGCAGATTCTTGCCGATGAAGCGCGTCGCCTTGTGGCCGGTGCGAACCTCGACCCCGTCCGCGCGCATGCGTTGCGCGACCATGTCGGAGAACTCCGGATCCTCGCGCGGCAGAATGCGCGGAAGCATCTCGACCTGGGTCACCTTCGAGCCCAGGCGCGCGAAGGCCTGGGCGAGCTCCGAGCCGATCGGCCCGCCGCCGAGCACGAGGAGCCGCGGCGGCAGCTTGCGCAGGCCCCAGATCGTTTCGGAAGTCAGGCACTCCACCGCGTCGATTCCGGGCACCGGTGGAATGAAGGGTTCGGCGCCGGCGGCGATCACGATGGCGCGCGTGCTGATGGTTTTTCCGTTCACTTCGACGCTCCAGGGCGAGGTGATCTTCGCCGCGCCCTGGATGCACTCCACGCCGAGCTGGGTATAGCGCTCGACCGAATCGTGCGGCTCGATCGCCCGGATCACGCGCTGCACGCGCTCCATCGCGTCCGCGAAGTCGAATTCCACCGTTGCTTTCCGGATGCCCAGGGCCTGCGCGTTTTTCAGCAGCGACAGGACCTTTGCCGTCCGGATCAGCGCCTTCGACGGCACGCAGCCGGTATTCAGGCAATCGCCGCCCATGCGGTGCATTTCGATGAGCGTCACCTTGGCGCGCACCGCGGCCGCGATATAGGCGGCGACCAGGCCCGCCGAGCCGGCGCCGATCACCACCAGGTTGCGCTCGAACTTGCGCGGCTTCTTCCAGCGCGCATAGACGCGCCGCGCCTGGATCAAGTCCACCGCCTTCTTCGCGGCGAGCGGGAAGACGCCCAGCAGCACGAAAGCGCCGATCAGCTCCCAGGACAGGATGCCGCGCAGCGAGTCGAGGCGCGCGAGCTGCGTGCCGGCGTTCACGTAAAGCAGGGTGGCCGGGAACATCGCCACCTGGCTCACCCAGTAGAAGGTCCACGGCCGGATCGGCGTGAGCCCCATCGCCAGGTTGATGAGGAAGTAGGGCACCGCCGGGATGAGGCGCAGCGTGAAAAGGTAGAACGCGCCCTCCCTCTCCACGCCGCGGTTGACCCCGCGCAGCTGCGCCGCCCAGCGCTCCTGCACCCAGTCGCGCAGCACGAAGCGCGCGGCGAGCATCGCGAGCAGCGCGCCGATCGCCGAGGCGAACGAGGCGATCGCGACGCCGATCCCCAGGCCGAAGATGGCGCCGGCAAGGACGGTGAGGAGCGAAGCGGCAGGCAACGAGAGCGAAGTAAACGCGACGTAGACAAGGAAGAAGCCGAGCGCGGCCTGCCAGGGATAGGATTGGCGCCACGCCTCGAGCGCGGCCTGCTGCGCCTTCAGGTTCTCGAAGCTGAAATAGCGCGGGCCGCCCGCGACGACAAAGGCGACTAGGGCTGCGACGAGGATCGCTGCAACGAGAAGCCGCGTGCGGCTCAAGCGGCCAGCGCGCCGCCGCAGGAAGAGCCCTGGCCGGCGGTGCAGCCGTAGCAGTGGTCGCGGACCGCGATCGGGTTGCCGGCGAGGTCGCGGCCGATCAGCTCGGCCAACCGGACGTGCCGGGCCGTTCTCCCGTCGTTCTGCCCGAGCTGGAGCGGCAGGTCGAGCATCTGGTTGAAGTCGCAGTCGTAGACGTCGCCCTGCCAGTCGACCGAGAGCAGCGTGCGGCACATCACGCTCTCCAGGTTCTCGTCCCGGTGCGCCTCGTGCAGGAGGCGCATGTAGTCGTTGAACTGGCCCTTGGTCACCAGCGTGGAGCCGAAGCGCTGGATCGGCATGTTGGCGAGCGTGTAGAGACGGTTGAACGCGATGCCGTGCGCCTCGCCGAGGATGCGCTTGTAGTCGGCCTCGAGCTTTTCCTGCGGCGGCGGCAGCGACGGCCCCTGCGGGTTGTAGACCAGGTTGAGCGCGAGCCGGCTGCCGTAGCCGAGGGCGTTGAGGCGCTTGAGGGCGCGGATGCTCTTGTCATACACGCCCTTGCCGCGCTGCCGGTCGACCAGCTCCTCGGTGTAGCACGGCAGGGACGCGATGATCTCCACCTCGTGCTGCTCGAGAAACCGCGCGAGATCCTCCTGCCCGGGCTCTTCGAGGATCGTCAGGTTGCAGCGGTCGATGACATGGACGCCGAGCTCCCGCGCGCGTTGCACGAGCTCGCGGAAGTGCGGATGCAGCTCGGGCGCGCCGCCGGTGATATCCAGGGTCTTGACCCGGGAAAAACCCAGGTACGTCACCACGTCGGCCATGGTCTCGCGCGACATCATCTCGGTGCGCGTCGGGCCGGCATTGACGTGGCAATGCAGGCAGCTCTGGTTGCACTTGTAGCCCAGGTTGACCTGCAGGGTCTCGAGGCGGGCGCGGCGCAGCGCGGGAAACCCGTAGTGGCGCATCAAGGGCAGGGTAGCGTGCATGAGGCTTGGTCGGGCGGCGCTGCGCGCGCCTTACAGGATACCGGCCGCGCCGTGCGAGTGCTCGTCGATCAGCCCGAGCAGGCGCTGGCTCGTGGCGCGCAGGCGCTGCGACAGCATGAGCACGAGCTCCATCAGGACCTTGGCGCCGAGCAGCGGCTGCTCGACGATGATGCGCGCCAGGCTCTCGCGGTTGAGCACCGCGAGGAGCGCCGGAGCAGCGGCGAGGCAGGTGGCGAAGCGCGGCTCGCCGTCGATCATCGACATCTCGCCCAGCGTGCGCCCGGCGTCGACCGCGGCGAGCAGCTGTGGCGTGTTCCAGCGGTCGCGCTTGTGCACCTCCACGGTGCCCTCGAGCACCATGAGCATGAAGTCGCCGCCGTCGCCCTCGCGGATGATCTCGGCGCCCGGCTCGGCGCGGTAGACCTCCATGAAGTGCGCGAGCAGCTCCACTTCCGCCGCGGAGAAGTTCTCGAGCAGCGCGCACTTGGGAATGAGCGCGTGCATCTGACCGGCGAAGCGCGTGGCGTCGCCGAGGTGCTCGAGGTGCGAAAGCTGTTGCGGGCGGTCGGCCATACGGGCGCGGTGGCGCGCCTGATTATGCCTAAAGCCTATCGGCGCCGCCTACGCCGCTCGCTGACTGCCTCGGCCAGACCTTCGAGCAGCTTCACCGAATCGGCCCAGCCGAGGCACGCATCGGTAATGCTTTGTCCGAAGGCGAGCGGCTTGCCCGCTTCCAGGTCCTGGCGGCCTTCGACCAGGTGCGATTCGACCATCACGCCGACGATGCGGCGCTCGCCGCCGGCGATCTGGCCGCCGATGTCCGCGGCCACCGCGGCCTGGCGCCGGTAGTCCTTGGCCGCGTTGGCGTGCGAGCAGTCGATCATCAGGCGCTCGGGCAGCTTCGCGCGTGCGAGCTCCGAACATGCTGTATTGACGGACTCGGAACTATAGTTAGGCGTCTTTCCGCCCCGCAGGATGATGTGGCAGTCGTCGTTGCCGCGCGTCTCTACGATCGCCACCTGCCCGCTCTTGTGCACCGAGAGGAAGTGGTGCTTCTGGCGCGCGGCGAGCAGCGCGTCGACCGCGATCTTGACGTTGCCATCGGTGCCGTTCTTGAACCCGACCCCCGCCGACAGGCCCGAGGCGAGCTCGCGATGAACCTGGCTCTCGGTGGTGCGCGCGCCGATCGCGCCCCACGACACGAGGTCGCCGATGTACTGCGGCGAGATCACGTCGAGGAACTCGCAGCCCGCCGGCACCCCGGCCTGGTTGATGCGCACCAGCAGATCGCGCGCGATGCGCAGGCCCTCGTTGATGCGGAAGCTGCCGTTCAGGTAGGGGTCGTTGATCAGGCCTTTCCAGCCCACCGTGGTGCGCGGCTTCTCGAAGTAGACGCGCATCAGGATCTCCAGGTCGTCGCGGAAACGGCTTCGTTCCGCGCTCAGTTTCTTTGCATACTCGATCGCCGCGCCCGGATCGTGGATCGAGCACGGCCCCACCACCACCAGCAGCCGGTCGGAGCGCCCGTGGAGGATCTGGCGCACCCGGACCCGCGTCTCGGCGATGAGGGCCTCGACCGCGGTGCCCTGGATCGGGAAAAAGCGGATCAGGTGCTCGGGGGGCGGCAGGACGACGATGTTGTCGATGCGCTCATCGTCGGTGAGCGACGTCTTGTCGTCGGCGGTGAGCGCGGTGCGGTCTTCGAGCGGCGGAGTCATGGTGGCCTCGGGCAAAAAAAAACCGCCAGGCTTTTGGCGCTGGCGGTTTTTGGTTGGATTCGGTGGTTAGTGCTTAGCCGGTCCCTTCCGCCAGCAGGCAGGGGAAGTAAAAGCAGAAGCCAAAGAAGAACCGGTGGGTCATCGCGGTGGATTTTGCCACAAAACCATCTGGGTGCACCGGAAAAGGGCGATCTTGGCGCCGGTCGCCTCGCTGGTGACCACAGCGTCCCAGACCTGGGTGGTACGGCCCAGGTGGACGGGGGTGGCGCGGCAGGCGATGTGGCCATCGCGCGCGGTGCCGAGGAAGTTCGCCTTCAGCTCGACCGTGGTGAAGCCGCGCGCGCCTTCCGGCAGGCTCGCGACGCAGCCGTAACCGCAGCTCGTGTCGGCGAGGGCGATGACCGAGGCGGCGTGCAGGAAGCCGTTCGGCGCCATCACTTCGCGCCTCACCGCCATGCGGCTCTCCACGCCCTCGCGCGCGACTGTGACAATTTCCACGCCGACTAGTCCGGGCAGATAGCCGTCGCCGAAACTTTTGAAGTCTCTGTGCGTTGTTGTAGTCATGAGGAACTACTGTACTCGATTGGCACTCGTCCCCGCGGATTGCCAGGCAAGGAGTTTGCTAGGTCGAAAGCATCGTGCTAGCGTCCTCTCACCGGCAAGCATTCAAGAAAGGCTAATGACAAATGTCGGCTAACGTCGCAATACCGATCGCGGGCTTCAAGGACGTCTACGACGTCTCCTCCGTCGAGAAAGCCCTCCAGGAGCTCTCCCCTACCGCCAACGAAGCGCTGCGCACGCTCTACGAAAAGATGATGCGCCTCGGCGGGCAGCGCTTCACGGTCAAGCCCTCGGCGCTGCCGGAGATGGAGCGCCTGTTCGACGAGCTGCCGAATTTCGGCGACGTGCTGGCCGACATCCGCAAGCACCTCGCCTTGTGCATCGACTCGAACGACTCGATCGAGCTGCCGCCGATGCTGCTGCTCGGCGAGCCGGGCATCGGCAAGACCCATTTCGCGCGCAAGGTGGCGGCGCTGCTCGGCACCGGCTTCGGCTTCGTGCCGATGAGCTCGCTCACCGCGGGCTGGGTGCTCTCGGGCGCCTCCTCGCAGTGGAAGAACGCCAAGCCGGGCAAGGTGTTCGACACCTTCCTGAACGGCGACTACGCCAACCCGGTAATCGTGGTCGACGAGCTCGACAAGGCGAGCGGCGACGGCCAGTACGATCCGCTCGGCGCGCTCTATGAGCTGCTCGAAATCCAGACCGCGACGCGCTTCGTCGACGAGTTCGTCGAGCTGCCGATCGACGCCTCGGGCGCGGTGTGGCTCGCAACCGCCAACGACCCGGGCCGCATCCCCGAGCCGCTGCTCGACCGCCTGACGGTGTACGAGATCGAGGCCCCCGACGCCGAGGGCTCGGCGCGCATCGCCGAAACGATCTACCGCGAGATCCGCAACTCGCACGACTGGGGGCAGCAGTTCCCGGAGGCGCCTTCGGCGTCCGCGCTCGACAGGCTCGCCTCGCTGCCGCCGCGCGAAATGCGCCGCGCGCTGCATGCCGCTTTCGGCAACGCCAAGCTCGCCGGGCGCAGCGCGCTCTCCCCCGACGACATCCAGGACGCGCGCTCGCGCAAGCAGCGAATCGGGTTCTAGAAGTAAGCCAGCAGCCGCCCGCAGGCGATCACCGAGATCCAGAGGAGGAGCGAGATTGCGCCCGCCGCGCGCGCCGAAGGCGGCGGCGGCAGCTTGCGCATCTCCTCCGAATCCCAGACGTCGGCCGTGCGGAAGGTGATGGTATGGAACAGCGCCGCGTTCACGCCCGCGGCCATGATCAGCAGCATCTTCAGGATGAAGACCTCGCTGTCGATGAACTCGGTGGCGTGCGCCGTGAACATGAGCAGGCCGCTCGGGATGATCAGCACGAAGCTCGCCAGCGTCCACGGCAGGACATGCTTCGCCAGCACGCGCGCGGAAATGTGCCGCGAGAACCCGAGCAGACGCAGGTCGAGCACCGCGATCGAGCCGAACAAGAGGCCGATGCCAACGATGTGCACGGTCTCGACGCTCGGGTAGAGCCACAGCCACTGCCGCATCGCCTGCCCGAGGCCGGAGGCCTCGAGCGCGCCAAGAGCGCCGGACGGCGCCGGACTCATCTCAGTTCGATGGTCTTGCCGTTGATGGTGATGCGCTCGGCGCGCATTTCCTCGGGGTTGTTGCGGTTCGGATAGCCCTCGACGGTCGCCGTGGCGCCGGCCTTGAGCCACTCCTTCGGCAGGCCGCGGTTCTCCATGCGCGACGGCGGCGCGAGCGTCACCTGCCAGGTCTTGCCCGCCGTGGCCCCTTCTCCCTTGGCCTCGAAGCGAATGTGGCCGTGCGGATGCTCGTAGCCGGACTCGACGATCTTGCCGGTGAGCTTCATTGCCTTCGAGGTGTCGTACTCGCTCCAGCCGTGGTGCGCGGAGACGGCAATTGGAAGCGCCAGCACTGCTCCGACCAGAAATCTCTTCATACGCGTTGCTCCACCCATGATTTCACCGACTGCAGCGCAGAAGGCAGCTTGGCCGGGTCGGTGCCGCCGGCCTGCGCCATGTCCGGCCGGCCCCCGCCCTTGCCGCCGACCTGCTGCGCAACATAGTTGACCAGTTCCCCCGCTTTCAGTTTCCCCGTGAGGTCGGCGGTTACGCCCGCGATCAGCGCGACCTTGCCGTCGTGTACCGCGCCAAGGACGATCGCCGCCGACTTGAGCCGGTCCTTCAGCTTGTCCACCGTATCGCGCAGCGTCTTCGCGTCGGCCCCGTCGAGCGTCGCGACCAGCACCTTGGCGCCTTTGACGTCCACCGCCTGGGACGCGAGGTCCTGGCCCTGGCCGAGCGCGAGCTTCGAGCGCGCGCGCGCCAGCTCCTTTTCGAGCGCCTTCTTCTCCTCGAGCAGGCTGCGCACCGCCTTGCCGACCATGCCGGCGCCGGGCTGGGCGCGCAGCTCCTTCGCCACCTCGTGGAACTCGCGCAGCTCGCTGTCGATCCGGGCGAGCGCATTGGTGCCGGTCGTGGCCTCGACGCGGCGGATGCCGGCCGCCACCCCGCCCTCGGAATAGATCCGGAAAAGGCCGATGTCCCCGGTGCGCGCGACGTGGGTACCGCCGCAGAACTCGCGCGACGAGCCGATCTCGAGCACGCGCACCTCGTCGCCGTACTTTTCGCCGAACAGCATCATGGCGCCGGAGCTCTTGGCTTCCTCGATCGGCATCACCTGCGCGCGCGTCGGGGTGTTTTGCAGGATCTCCGCGTTCACGCGCTTCTCGACCTCGTGGATCTGCTCGTCGCTCAGCGGCTTGTCGTGCGAGAAGTCGAAGCGCGTCTTGTCCGCGTCGACCAGCGAGCCCTTTTGCTGCACGTGCGGCCCGAGCACCTCGCGCAACGCCTTGTGCATCAGGTGGGTCACCGAGTGATTGCGCATGGTGCTCGCGCGCAGCGTCGTGTCGACGCGCGCCTCGACCCGGTCGCCGACCTTCAGCGTGCCGGTCTTGAGGGTGCCCTGATGGCCGTAGACCTCGGACTGGATCTTCTGCGTGTCGCCGACTTCGAAGGTGCCGCCCGACCCGACCAGCTCGCCGCGGTCGCCCACCTGGCCGCCGGCCTCGGCGTAGAAGGGCGTGCGGTCCAGCACCACCGTGCCGGACTCGCCGCTTTTCAGCGCCGGTACTTTCGTTCCCTCGCGGTAGAGCGCGACCACCTTGCCGGGGAGCGCCTGCGTCTCGTAGCCATGAAACTCGGTCTTGCCGCCCTCGTACTCGAGGGTCGCGGCGGAGGTGAACTTTGAAGCCGCCCGCGCGCGCTCGCGCTGCTGGTCCATGGCCGCTTCGAAGCCCGCCATGTCGATGCGCACGCCGCGCTCGCGCGCGATGTCCGCCGTCAGGTCGACGGGAAAGCCGAACGTGTCATAGAGGCGGAACACGGTGTCGCCGTCGAGCAGCTTCTCGCCCGAGGCGAGCGCCGCTTCCAGCACGCCCATGCCGTTCTCGAGTGTCTCGGCGAAGCGCTCCTCTTCCTGCTTCAGCACGTCCGCAACGCGGCCTTTCGCTTTCCTTAGTTCGTGGTAGGCGTCGCCCATGACCCGGTCGAGGTCCTCGACGATGCGATAGAAGAAGGGCTGCTTCTGCCCGAGCTTGTACCCATGCCGGATTGCCCGGCGGATTATTCGCCGCAACACGTAGCCCCGGCCTTCATTGCCGGGGATCACGCCATCGACGACGAGGAAGCTGCAGGCGCGGATGTGGTCGGCGATCACGTTGAGCGACGGGTTCTTCAGGTCCTTCTGCTTGGTTTCGCGCGCCGCGGCACGGATCAGGTCCTGGAACAGATCGATCTCGTAGTTCGAGTGCTTGCCCTGGAGCAAGGCGGCGATGCGCTCGAGGCCCATGCCGGTGTCGACCGAAGGCTTGGGCAGCGGGTGCAGCGTGCCCTGCTCGTCCCGGTTGAACTGCATGAACACCAGGTTCCAGATCTCGATGTAGCGATCGCCATCGGCGTCCGGCGATCCCGGCGGACCGCCTTCGACCCCGGGACCGTGGTCGTAGAAGATCTCGCTGCAGGGACCGCACGGGCCGGTATCGGCCATCTGCCAGAAGTTGTCCGACTGGTACTTCTGCCCGCCGGGCTTGTCGCCGATTCGCACCACGCGCTCCGGCGGCACGCCGATCATCCTCGTCCACAGCTCGTAGGCTTCGTCGTCGGTCTGGTAGACCGTGGCCCAGAGCCGCTCGGGCGAGAGACCATAGACCCTCGTGAGCAGGTCCCAGGCGAACTGGATCGCGTCCTTCTTGAAGTAATCGCCGAAGGAAAAGTTGCCCAGCATCTCGAAGAACGTGTGATGCCGCGCGGTGTAGCCGACGTTCTCGAGGTCGTTGTGCTTGCCGCCCGCGCGCAGCGAGCGCTGCGAGGTGGTGGCGCGCTTGTAGGCGCGCTTGTCCTGGCCGAGGAACACGTCCTTGAACTGCACCATGCCGGAGTTGACGAACAGCAGCGTCGGGTCGTTCGCCGGCACGAGCGGGCTCGAAGGCACGATGGTGTGCCCCTTCGAACGGAAGTATTCCAGGAAGCTCGAGCGGATCTCGTTGGAGTCCATCATACTGATTCTACTGCAGTGAAATACCGCATGAGGCCCATCGAAGAGCCGGCAATCGCTGCGCGCGCGCTGGGCGTGGCCTGCCTGCTCGCCGCGCCACCGCTGCCCGCGCAAGAGGTGAGCGACGCGGATCTTCAGAAACGCGCAAACGCCGTCCTTACGCTGATGGGCTTTTCGCTCACGCCGGATGTCACCACGGGCGCGCTCGCGATCTCGGACCAGAGCACCGGCAACCCCTACTTCCGCCAAACCGCGATCAGCGGCGGGGGCCGAGTGAGCGACAACGTCCCGCTGTACCTCGAGGGGACGCTGGCGTACGGGCGCTACGACCCGACGTTGGTCGCGAGCGGGGCGTCGGCTCCGATTGCGGTGAAGTGGGACAGCCTGCTGGGGACCGGCGGAGTCGGCTGGGACTTCCCGATTGCGCGGGAACTCGTCCTGCGGCCCATCTTTAATTTTTCCCTCGGCCGGGTTGAGAGCGAGGGCGCGGTCGGCACCGCGCAAGGGCCGAGCAGCCGGACCGCACTCGAATTCCTAGGCAACGGACGGCTCAATGCGTTCGGACTCGGCGGCTCTCTGATGCTCGACTACGAGCGCTACCGGCCGGAGAGCGAGATCGACGCCGAGCTGCGCTACAGCTATGTCAACCTGCAGAGTTTTGACAGTTCGCAGGCGGTGGAAGGCCATGCAAACGCACAAACCTTTTCTTTCTGGTCGCGCTACCGCGCGCCGACCCGCTTTAGCCTCCTCGAGCGGCCGCTGCGCTACGTGCTCGAGTACGCGTACACGAGCTTCCTCGGCGACCTCGAAGGGGTACTGGGATTCGACGACGTCCATTCCCTTGGGCTTGGGCTGGAACTGGATTCGAGCAAGTACGACGTCTACGTGACGCGTACCAGGCTGCTGCTGCGCTACAAGATCGGGAACAACGTGACGGGTTGGGCGATCGGCCTCGCCGTGACCCTCTAACCGTCGGCGAAAAAGCCCGGACGCCGGCCGGACGCCCGGGAACCCGCCTCAAGCGTTAATGCGCCCGTATTTGAGGAGCCGGGCCCGTACCGCTCCCATCGTGCGCTCGTGCGCGGCCGCCAGCTCCTGCAGCGCGCGCCCCGCGTCGAACGCGGCGAGCAGCTTGCGATCCTCGTCCTCGCTCCACGGCTCGCCGGTCTTCTGCGGCATCTGCGCGCGCCGCCGCTCGAAGCGCTCGATGCGCTCGAGCGCGGCGGCGGCCTCGTACAGCGCGCGGACCACCTGCGGACGCTGGTACGCGCTTTCGGGCGCGAACATTTCTCCGCTTTCCGGGTCGACGCCGTTCGCGAGCGAGCGCACGATCGCCAATGCTTGTGCCTGATCCATTCGCTTCACCTCCTTTCCACGCTGTTGCGTGTCAGAAAGAACGTGCGATGAAGTCCAGGCGTTTACTCGTCGTCTTCGATTCGTACTGCCTGATAAATCGTGTCGTACGAAAAGCCGCGGCTCTGGAGAAACCGCGCGCGGCGCGCGCGCTCTTCGCGCGTCATCCCATGATCGCGGTATTTGCGTTTCAGGATTGCCCGAGCCCGCTCGAGCTCACCATCGGTGGAAACGCGCGCGACCAGCTCGTCGTCGATGCCCTTCGACTTCAGATCGTGGCGGATCCTGGCGGCGCCGTACTTGCGCGCCATCCAGTGCGCGCGGGCTTCGGCAAATCTCTGATTAGTGAGCCGGTTTGTGCTCACCAACCAGTCCAGCGTGCCTTCAAGGACCTCGGGTGACTCGGCGTACGGCGACAGCTTGCGGCGCAACTCATCGCGGGAATGCTCGCGCCGCGCGAGATGCCGCAGCGCCCGCGCCTTCAGCTCGCCGGGGGAATCGCGCTCGCGCTCAGGCGGCTTTTCTTTTTCGATCGGGAAAATGGATCTCCCAGCATCGCGCATCGCCCACCAGGAGGCCGATGCCTTCGCCGCGCGGCTTGGCGCAGGGCTTCGCCTCGAAGAAAGCGGCCAGTCGCGCAGCGCCCGGAGAAAAATAGGCGATCACGACGTTGGCCCGGCGATCGTAGTGCGAGAACACCGCCATGCTCGCCGGGCGCCCGGACGCCATGAAAATCGGCGGAAACATCTGCTGGATCCTCTTGGACGGCGCGAGCGCCGCCGCGCCGTCGCCGAGCGCCTTCGAACGCCATGTC
>DASRIR010000068.1:0-3577 GCA_035649875.1 Burkholderiales bacterium
ACCAGGGCAAGAAGTGGCCGACGGACGCGCCGTTGCGCCAGGGCATGGAGAACATCCGCAGCGCGCTCGGCAGCCACATGAAGTACGAGGCGCTCGCGACGAAGGTGAGCACCGAGGTCGCCGGCATCGTGCAGAACTGCAAGCTCGAGCCCGAGGCCGACGCGCAGCTCCACCTCGTGATCGCCGACATCATGGGCGGCGTGGAGGCGCTGGAAGGCAAGGTGAAAGGCGAGACGCGCCGCGCCGGCGCCGAGAAGATCGCCCGGGCGCTGAACGCCTACGGCGAGCACTTCGACCATGCCGGCTGGCATTGACCTGAGTCAAACGCCCACGCGCCCCGCCTAATACTCTGGCGGGGTGCGCCGCGAGATCCGTCCGGAGGCGTTCCTCGCCAGGCTGCCGCTGTTCGAGGGGCTGGGGCCGCAAGGCCTCGCGCGCCTCGCGTCGGCCACCACGCGGCGCGAGCTGAAGCGCGGCGAGATCCTGTTTCGCGAGGGCGAGCCCTCGAGCGGCCTCTATGCGCTGGTCTACGGCAGCATCCAGCTCGCCACCCGCGAGGGGCGCGTGATCGACATCGTGCTCCCGGGGCGCAGCTTCGGCGAGCCGGTGATGTTCATGGAGAAGCCGTGGATCGTGACCGCGAGCGCGCTCGCCGACTCGCTGGTGCTGCACGTTTCCCGCCAGGCGATCTTCGACGAGCTCGAGCGCAGCCCGCCATTCGCGCGCCGCGCGATCGGCGCGCTGTCGGAGCGCGCCGAGGGCCTGGTGCGCCAGCTCGAGGCGCGCGCGGCGGGCCCGGCCGCGCATCGCCTGGTCGCCTGGCTGCTGCGCCAGCCCGCGGCGCGCGTGGACGGCGAGGCGACCATCACCTTGCCGGGCGCGAAGCGCGCGCTCGCCTCGCAGCTCGACCTCAGCGCCGAGCACCTGTCGCGCGTGCTGCGCGAGCTCGCCGACCGCGGGCTGATCGAGGTCCAAGGCCGGCGCGTGCGCGTGCCGGACCTCGAGCGGCTGCGGCAATCGGCGACAGCCGCGCGGCGCCCCTCGGGTGCTGGCTAGCCGGCGCGTGAATCGAGCGCGTTCTTGATCGCCAGGCCGAGCGCGGTGTCGCCCTCGATCACCAGGCGGCGCGCGAAGAAGAGCGAGTCCGGGTCGGCACGCCGCAGCGCGAGCGCGACGTAGTCGCGCAAGCTCGCGCGCACGGTCACGTCCGCGGCGCCAAACGGAACCGGCACCAGGCAGTCGCCGGCGAGGGTGAACTGCGGGCCGGCACGCAGCCCGGCGAGCTCGAGACGCAGGACCTTGCCGCGCATCGGCTCGAGTGTCCGCAGCAGAGCGCGCGGCAGCGGAATCACGCAGCCTCGATGCCGGGCCGGCCGTGCCAGAAACCGTTCGCAAACCGCGCGCTGCCCGGTTCGCCGTCGAGCGCGCGGCGCCAGGCGCGCAGCAGCTCGGCGGTGCCGCGGGACTGGGGGCTGATGCGCGCCAGGTCCAGCCCGGCGGCGCGCAGCTCGTGCACGTCCCGCATCAGCGAGTACACCGCCGCGGACTGCGTCTGCACGCCGTTCACGGCGAGGAAGGGCTGCCCTTCGCGCGTGTCGAGCGCCATGCCGTCGGGGAAATCGAGGCAGCGGTACTCGCAGGCTTCCTTCTGCAGGTTGAAGCGCCGCGCGGTGAAACAGCGCGCCGAATGCGCGAGCGGGATGCGGCCGTGGGCGAAAAGCTCGGCCTGCAGGCCCGGCGGGCGGCGCTCGAGCGCGCCGGCGAGCAGGTTGCGCGTGGCTTCGAACGGCGCGACCCAGCGGCGCGCGCCCAGCTCGTGCAGCAGGCCGAGCGTTGCCGGGTTGTAGACGTTGAGGTGCGGGCCGGCCACCCAGTCCGGGGTGCCGGCGAGCAGCCGCACCGCGCCCCAGTCGTTCGCCTCGACGCGGAACTCGCCGTTGGCCGCGACACGGCGCAGCAGCTTGAGCTCGCCCTCGGACTCGGTGAGCGCCTGCGCGGAGAGCACGACCTGCTTGCCGGCGGCGACCAGCCCGCGACCGATCGCGATCCAGTCGTCGGGCGAGATTTCGTGGCGCCGCGCGCACACCACCTCGCCGAGGTAGACCACGTCGGCGGGCGAGGCGGCGACCTCGCGGTAGAAAGCGAACACGCGCTCGCGCGGCCAGTAATAGAGCAGCGGCCCCAGCGCGAGCTTCATTCGACGAGCTTCATTTCCACGGCCGCGAGAACGCGCCCAGCGTGCACTGCGCGCCCTCGGCGTGGCGCGCGAGCTGCGCGAGCCACTCGGGCTTGAGCTTGCCGGCATTCTTCAGGGTATCGATGGCCTCGCGCCAGACCCGCGTCACTTGCGCGACGTAGACCGGGCTGCGCTGCCGGCCCTCGATCTTCACCGCGCGCACGCCGATGGCGCGGAACTTCGGCAGCAGCTCGAGCGTGTTGAGGCTGACCGGCTCCTCGAACGCGTAGTACACCTGGTCGCCGGCGCGATAGCGCCCCTTGCACACCGTCGGGTAGGCGGCGCGCTCGCCCTGCGCGTAGCGGTCGATGAGCACGCCGTTCAGGCGCGACTCCAGCCCGGCCGGCGTCTCCTTCCAGCGCACGGCCCACGCCGGCGAGCACGCGCCGGCAGTGTTCGGCGACTCGCCGCAGGCGTAGCCCGAAAGGCTGCAGCGGCCCTCCGCCATGACGCACAGGCCGCCGAAGCCGAAGACCTCGATCTCGACCGGCGTGCGCCGCGCCACCTGCTCGACCTGCGCGACCGAAAGCACGCGCGGCAGCACCGCGCGGCGCACGCCGAAGTGCTCGTGGAAGAAGTTGAGTGCCTCGTAGCTGGTGGCCGAGCCCTGCACCGAGAGATGCAGCTCGAGCCCGGGATGGCAGCGGCTCGCATAGCGCATCAGCCCGGGGTCGGCGAGGATCACCGCGTCGACGCCGAGCGCCGCGGCGCGGTCGATCGCGCCTGTCCAGCGCGCCCAGTTCGCGGACTGCGGGTAGGTGTTCACCGCCAGCACCACCTTGCGGGCGCGGCGGTGCGCGTAGGCGATGCCCTCGGCCAGCGATGCGGGGTCGAAATTGAGGCCGGGGAAGTTGCGCGCGTTGGTGTCGTCGCGCAGGCCCGCGTAGACCCAGTCGGCGCCGTTGTCGACCGCGGCCCTGAGCGCCGGCAAGCCGCCCGCCGGACAAACCAGCTCCATAGTGGGCGCGAGTCTAGGCCGCGGCGCTGCGCCAGAACCCGATCTGGATCAAGAAATCGGTGATCCGCCGCGCAGCCGGGCCACGTCCGGCACGCGGATCGAGCGGCCGTTCACCTCGATCAGCCCCTGCGTGGCGAGCTCGTGCAGGATGCGCGAGAAGTGCTCCGGCGTCATGTTCAGGCGCGAGGCGAGCACGCTCTTGCCGGGAGTGAGGTGCACTTCCGCTTCGCCGTTCGCCGCGTCTTCGGGCAGCTCGGCCAGCAGGTAGCCGATGACGCGGTCCTGGCCCGAGCGCAGCGTGTAGGCCTCGACGTCGCGCACCAGGCCGTGCAGCCGGCGCGCGATGCCGGCGATCATGCGCCGGCCGAAGCCGTTGGGACCGA
>DASRIR010000069.1:0-14170 GCA_035649875.1 Burkholderiales bacterium
GCGCCTCGAAATCAAGCGCCCACACCTATCGGCTGCGAATTTTTAAAGAGCGTTGGTTGCGGGGAGAGGATTTGAACCTCTGACCTTCGGGTTATGAGCCCGACGAGCTGCCAGACTGCTCCACCCCGCGCCCGAAGAGAAAAAGATTATAGCGACCGGTTGGACGGGGTGTCAACGAAAGCCGACGAAAAAATCGGGGAGCACGCCCCCGACCCTGTCCCCTTTCCTACGACAAGCACGCATTTCGAGGGCCGCTCAGCGCGGAAGTTCCCGCTCAATCGGCGCTCGCGCCACTTGCGCGAATTATCCTCGACCATTTCTCCGATTCCGCCTGGATCCAGCGAGAAAACTCCTCTGGCGAGCTCGCTACCACATCGAACCCGAGCCTGCCGAGCGCCTCTTTCGTCTCCGCGCGCTGCATGCCCTTCACGGTCTCGGCATTTAGCCGCGAAATGACCTCAGGTGGCGTTCCGCCGGGCGCCAGCAGGCCGTTCCAGGCGAGCGATTCGAGCTGCGGCAGGCCGAGCTCAGCCACGCTCGGAATCTCCGCCACCAGCGCGCTTCGGTTCAAGCCGGTGACGGCGAGGCCCTTCATCTTGCCGGCGCGCACGTGGGGCAGGACGGCGGGAATGATGGCGAACATCGCGTCGATGCTGCCGCCAAGCATGTCGGTCACGGCCGGCGGAAAGCCTCGGTACGGCACATGCACGAGCGCAATGCGCGCGTGGCTTTTGAGCAGCTCCATCGTCAGGTGGGAGGCGCTGCCGCCGCCGACCGAGGCGTAGGACAAACGATCGGGGTTGCGGCGCGCATGCTCGACGAAAGACCTGAAGTCGGAGGCTTCGAGGGTGGCCTTCACGACCAGCATCTGCGGCGCCGAAGCGAGCAGCGAGACCGGCACCAGGTCCTTGTCCGGATCGAAGGTGAGCTGCTTGTAGAGATGCTTGTTGATCGCGACCGGCCCGTTGCCGCCGATGAGCAGCACGTGCGGGTCGCCCGCCGCTTTCGCCACCACCTCGGCGCCGATGTTGCCGCCCGCGCCGCTGCGGTTCTCGACCAGGAAAGGCTGGCCGAAGGCCGCGTGCAGGCGCTCGGCGAGCACGCGGCCGATGATGTCCGGCGTCGAGCCGGCCGGATAGGGCACCACGACGCGTACCGGCTTGGACGGGTACGCCTGCGCGCCTACCGCAGCGTGCAGAGCACTCAGCAACAGAAGTAAGGCGAAACGCACCTAGATTCCGCGCCGATCGAGCAGCGCCTGCGAGATCGTGCCGGCGTCGACGTACTCGAGCTCGCCGCCGACCGGAACGCCGCGCGCGATCCGGCTCGCCTTGATGCCGCGCGCACGCAGCATTTCTGCGATGTAGTGCGCGGTCGCCTCGCCCTCGTTGGTGAAGTTGGTGGCGAGGATCACCTCCTGGACTTCGCCGTCCGTGGCGCGCGCGAGCAGCCGGTCGAGGCCGATCTCGCGCGGCCCGACGCCGTCGAGGGGCGACAGGCGTCCCATCAGCACGAAGTACATGCCCGAGTAGGCGAGCGTCTGCTCGACCATCGCCAGGTCGGCGGGGGTTTCGACCACGCAGAGCAGCGCGCGGTCGCGGCGCGGGGAGCGGCACAGCGCGCACACCTCGTCCTCGGCGAAGTTGTTGCACTTGGTGCAGCGGCGCACGCTCTCCAGCGCGTCAGCGAGCGCGCGCGCGAGCTCGTCGGCGCCGGCGCGCTCGTGCTGCAGGAGGTGGAACGCCATGCGCTGCGCGGAGCGCGGTCCGACACCCGGCAGCACGCGCAAGGCTTGCAGCAGCCGCTCGAGCCCCTTGGCGGTCGGAACCGGGCTCTTGCTCAAAACGGCAGCTTGAAGCCCGGCGGCAGGCCGAGGCCGGCGGTCATGCCGCTCATCTTCTCGGCGATCGTCGCCTCCACCTTGCGCGCGGCGTCGTTGAAAGCGGCGACCACCAGGTCTTCCAGCATCTCGCGGTCGTCGCCCACCAGCGATGGGTCGATGGCGACGCGCTTCACTTCGTACTTGCAGGTCATCTGCACCTTCACCATGCCGGCGCCCGACTGGCCCTCGACTTCGGTAGTGGCGAGGCTCTCCTGCATGCGGCGCATGTTCTCCTGCATCTGCTGCGCCTGCTTCATGAGCTGGCCGATGTTGCCTTTCATTGGCGCCTCACTTTCGATCTTCCCGGATAGTCGAGTCGACGACCTTGCCGTCGAACAGGTTGACGAGGTCCTGCACGAAGCCGTCGCTCTTGACTGCCTGCGCCGCGGCCGCGCGTCGCGCCTCGCGCTCGCCGGCCTCGAGCGACGCGACGCTCGCGCCAGCCACCTCGCCGGCCGAAACCTTGAGGCTGACGGCCCCGCCCAGGTGCTGCTCGAGCGCGACCTTCAGCTTGTCGACGTAGCTGCGCTCGGCGAGATAAGCCTTGGCCTTCGGCACCACGAGCTCGAAGCTCGAGCCTTCGCGCTGCTTGAGCTCGGCATTGCGAGCGAGCTCGCGCGCCGCGCCAGTGACGGGAAGCTGCTGCACCAGCTCCGGCCAGCCGCCCGGTTTCGCCGCCGGCGGGGCCGCAGCCGCGGCCTGCGCTTTCGGCGGTACCGAAAGCCCCTTCGCGCCGCCTTCGGGCCTGAACGCGAGCAGGCGCAGCACGGTCATGACGAAGCCCGCATGCTCGTCGGGCGCGAGCGGCAGGTCTTCCCTGCCCTGCAGCGCGATCTGGTAGTAGAGCTGCACCGACTCGGCGTCGATCCGGGCGGCGAGCTCGCGCACGCGCGCATCGTCGACCGCATCGCCCACGGCCTGCGCGAGCGCCATCTGCAGGAGCAGGCTCGCGAGCTCCGCGAGCGCCGTGTCGAACGAGAGGCTGCGCTCCTGCATCTCGTCGGCGATCTTCACCGCGCCGGCGGCGTCGTCGGCGGCCACCGCCTCGAGCAGCCGCAGGAGGTGGCTCTGGTCAATCGTGCCGAGCATGTCGCCCACGGCTGCGGCGCTCACCTTTCCGCCGCCGTGCGCGATCGCCTGGTCGAGAAGCGAGAGCGCATCGCGCATACTGCCGGCCGCGGCGCGGGCGAGGAGCGCCAGCGCATCCGCCTCGCAAGGAATAGTCTCCTTGCCGAGGACGCCCGCCAGATGCGCGACGATCGCTTCGCGCGGCATCTGCTTCAGGTTGAACTGCAGGCAGCGGCTGAGCACGGTCACCGGGATCTTCTGCGGATCGGTGGTGGCGAGGATGAACTTCATGTGCTCGGGCGGCTCTTCCAGCGTCTTCAGCATGGCGTTGAACGCATGGCCCGAGAGCTGGTGCACCTCGTCGATCACGTACACCTTGAAACGGCCGCGCGTCGGCGCGTACTGGGCGGTTTCCAACAGCTGGCGCATTTCGTCGACCTTGGTATTGGTCGCGGCGTCGACCTCCAGCAGGTCGACGAAGCGGCCGGCGTCGATCTCGACGCACGCCGAGCACTTGTTGCACGGCTGCGCGGTGATACCGGTCTCGCAGTTCAGGCACTTGGCGAGGATGCGCGCGAGCGTGGTCTTGCCGACGCCGCGCGTCCCGGTAAACAGGTACGCGTGGTGCAGACGCTGGTGCTCGAGCGCGTGGCGCAGCGCGCGCACCACGTGCTCCTGGCCCACGAGGCTGGCGAAATCACGCGGCCGCCACTTGCGGGCCAGGACTTGGTAGCTCATCGCTCGAATCGAATAAGGTGGCGAGCCTGACCCCCGGCACTCGCAGCGACCGGCTGTGGCTGCTTCCTTCCGGACCTGACCAGGTTCACCAGACTGCAATGCGGGGAGGCCCGCCGCTTCGAATTGTAAGTTGAAACGCGCGCCACAGTAAGCCCGCCGTCAGCTTGAAGTCAGCCCGCCGTTGGTCGGCGGCGCTACGCTGTGCTCGTATCCTCCTCCATCGCGTACTCGTAAGCGCGATGGCTTCGACGCCCGCAGGCGCAAGCCTTGCGGGCGTTTTTCTATCCAGCGGGATCCGGCTCGCGTTTGAGCACGCGCCGGATCACGTCACCCAGGATGTTCTTGGTGTACGGCTTGGTGATGTAGCCGTCGGCGCCGAGCACCAGGCCGCGGCCGATGTCGGCGGGGTCGGTGCGCGCGGTGAGCATCACGATCGGCAGCGAGCCGAGCGCCTGATGGCGCCGCATCTTGGAGAGCACGTCGAAGCCGTCGCCGTCGGGCAGCATCACGTCGAGCAGCAGCAGGTCGGGCGCGCCTTCGTCGACGATCGCCTGCAGGAAGGCGTTCACCGAGCTCGCCACGCGCACCTTGTAGCCCGCCATGGAGACGCGCAGATCGGCGAGCGCGAGCTGATCGGGATCGTCCTCCACGATGAGGATCACCGTGTCGGCCGGCGCCTTCGCCGCGAGCGGCCGCTGCCGCAGACGGTCGAGCGCGAGGTAGGCGCCATTGCGCGCGAGCGAGCTGCCGGCGACCTTTCCGGCCTCGCGGATCTGCGCCGGATCCATGGCGAGGGTGCTGTCGGAAGCGCGCGGCGCGAAGCTGCCGGTGCTCGCCTCTCCCTCGGGTAGCTTCTCGATCAGGCCGAGCTCTTCCATCTCACCCAGCCACTCCTCGAGCATGTGCGCCGGATAAAGCTTGGCGAGCCCTTCGGCCACGCCGCCCTGCCCCTGCACGTCCATCATCCAAAGGATGCGCCGGTAATCGGCCGGCACGGCGACGTCCTGTCCCTCCCAGGCGTCGCGTCCGGCGTCGGTCAAGCGGTAGCTGGTCCCGGCCATGGTTGTCGAAGGCTCTGGTGTCGGGTTGGCGGAGAGAGTGGGATTCGAACCCACGGTACGCTATTAACGTACACACGCTTTCCAAGCGTGCGCCTTAAGCCGCTCGGCCATCTCTCCGTTAGTGTGATTCTAGCGCGTCGCGCTGGCGTACCATCGCGAAATGGAACCCGCGGACAGCATCGCCCGCCTCGGCTTTGCGCGCTGGTACGAGCGCCGCCTGATCGAAGGGCACGCCTGGTTCGTCTCCGGATTCGTCTGCTTCGTCGCGATCGCGGCCTGCGTCGAGGAGCTCGCCTTTCGCGGCTCGCCCCTGCGCGCGCTGACCTACGTCGTGGTGGTCGCCGCCGCCGCCGCGATCGGCATTTACGGGTTCGTGCGCTACCAGAAAATCCTCGCCGAGGCCGAGCGCATCGGCGAGCATGCCACGTGTCCCGCATGCGGCGCGTACGCGCGCTTCCGCCTGATCTCGGGTTCCGAAGCGCGCTGCCGCAAGTGCGCGCATGAGTGGCGCCTGATCGAATAGGCATGCGCATACTCGTCGCCGAGGACGACCCAAACCTGGCCGAGGGGCTGATGCGCTCGCTGCGCCAGGCGGGCTACGCGGTCGATTGCGCGCGAAGCGGCAGCGAGGCGGACGCGGCGCTCGAGGCGAACGAGTTCGACCTGCTGATCCTCGATATCGGCCTGCCGGAGCGCTCGGGCCTGCAGGTGCTGAAACGGCTGCGCGCGCGCAGCTCCAAGGTGCCGGTGCTGATCCTCACCGCGCGCGACAGCCTGCACGATCGCGTCACCGGCCTGGACGCCGGCGCCGACGACTACCTCGCCAAGCCCTTCGAGCTCGCCGAGCTCGAGGCGCGCGTGCGCGCGCTCGCGCGCCGCGGCATGGCGGGCGGCCTCGCCCTGATCACGCACGGCGCGCTCAGCTACGATCCGATCGGCCGCGTCGCCACGCTCGACGGCACGCCGATCGAGCTCTCGGCGCGCGAGGTGAACCTGCTCGAGATCTTCCTGCAGCGCGCCGGGCGCCTGGTGTCGAAGGACCAGCTCGTCAACCACCTGTGCGAGTGGGGCGAGGAAGTGTCCGGCAACGCGATCGAGGTCTACGTCCATCGCCTGCGCAAGAAGCTCGAGCCGGGCGGCGTGCGCATCGTCACCGTGCGCGGCCTGGGCTACAGCCTGGAGAAGCCGGAAGCGAGCTAGGAGCAGCCGGGAACCGCGATGCGCGGATAGCCGAGCTCCGAGCAGGTCTTGATCTTGTAGGCGGTCAGGACGACCCAGAGCACCAGCACGAGCAGAAAGCCCACCAGTCCGATGTGCTGGTCGAGGACCACGCGCGGCGTGATGAAACGGGTCACCTTGTTCACCGGCGAAGTGAGGATCCGGAAGAACTTGTAGATCAGGTTGTCCTCGCGCCGGGAACCGGCGAGCACCCACAGCACGCCCTGCCCGAAGAACGCCACGCCGGCGACTTCGGTCAGCGCCTTGAGGATTAGGATAATCTGGAGCGCGGGGTCCATCGATGGAGCACTGGAAATTCTACTTGCGCGCGCGGATGCGTGAAGCGCTTGGCCGGCGCGAGGACGCGATCGCGGAGTACCGCGCGGCGCTGCGCGCCAACCCGGCCTTTCACCGCGCCGCCAACCGGCTCGCGTACATGCTGGCGTCGCTCGAGCGGTACGCCGAGGCCGAGCCGCACTTCGCCGAGGTGCTGCGCGCCGCGCCCGGGGACGCCTCGGCGCATTTCAACCTGGGCTTCACCTACGACAAGCGCGGCCTGCACGAGCAGGCGATCGCGCGATTCCGCGAGGCGACCCGGCTCAAGCCCGGTTTCGACCGCGCCTGGTATGGCATGGGCATGTGCCATGCCGCGCTTGGCCGGCACGACGAGGCGGCGAAAGCGCTGCACCAGGCTGCCACGCTGCAGCCGATGAATCCGCACGCCTGGTACGCGCTCGGCATGGCCTACCATGCGCTCAACCAACCCGCCAACGTCAAAAGCGTGGTGTTGCACCTGGTGCGCTTCGACCCGCGCATGACGCGCCGGCTGATCGTCGAGTCCGGCCGCAGCGACCTCGCCTACCTGGTGAGGGACCTGGTGAACTAGCTGAAGATCACCTGGGCGACCTTGAATTTGCCGCTCGCGTCCTTCTGGAAGATGAGGATGGTCTCGTTGTCGACCTGGTTCAGGTTGTCGGGGTCGAAAGTCTTGCGCTTATAGACCCAGCGCGGCGTGGCCGGCTTGCTGGTGTCGATCGCGTCGGGCTTGCCGACTTTCGCGACCACCTCCTCCTCGGTCTTGTCGGTGACGTAGCCGGTGAACAGGCCGCGCGGCTGGCCGCCATCGGCGCAGCCGGCAAGGGTAAGGATCGCGCCGCAGATCGCGGCCATCAGCAGGTTTCTCATGCTTCGTCTCTCGAAAATGCCGTTTCAAAAAACAAGGCCCGCGCGCGGCGGGCCTTGTTGGCCAGGCCCGCTCCTACCGGGCTTCGCTTATGACCGTATCGCCCCTAAGGTGCGGATAGCGCACGTGTTCGACGAGCTCCTGCACCTCCCGCGACGGCGGCGGCGTCAGATAGCTGACGATGATGATCGTGAGCAATCCGATCGGCAGGCCGAACATCCCGGCCGATACCGGGCTCAGGTTGAACCACAAGTCCATCTTGGGCACGCCCATGTTGGTGAAGAAGGGGTACGTGCGCATCATGTAGTACACGCACACGCCCAGGCCGGCCACCATGCCGGCAATCGCGCCCCATTTGTTGGCGCGCTTCCAGAACACGCCGATCACCAGCGGCGGGAAGAACGCCGAGGCTGCGAGCGAGAACGCGGCGCCCACCAGGAACAGGATGTCTCCCGGCTTGAGCGAGGTCACGTAGGCCGCGATGATCGCCACCACCACCAGCAGGACCTTGGAGATCGTCACGCGCCGCGAGGTCGAAGCATGCGGGTCGATCATCTTGTAGTACAGGTCGTGCGAGAGCGCGTTGGAGATCGTGAGCAGCAGGCCGTCGGCCGTGGAGAGCGCTGCGGCCAATCCGCCTGCCGCCACCAGGCCCGAGACGACGTACGGCAGTCCTGCGATCTCGGGCGTCGCCAGCACGATCAGGTCGCCGCCGATCACCACCTCGGCCCACTGCACGATGCCATCCCTGTTGATGTCGGTGATGTTCAGCAATCCAGGGTCCACCTTCGCCCAGGCTGCCGCCCATGCCGGCAGCGAGGCGAACGAGCTGCCCACCAGGTTCGAGTACATGTCGTACTTGGCGAGCACCGCCAGGCAGGGCGCGGTGAAGTAGAGCAGGAAGATGAAGAACAGCGACCAGAACACCGAGACGCGCGCCTGCTGCACGCTCGGCGTGGTGTAGTACCGCATCAAGATGTGCGGCAGCGCCGCGGTGCCGAACATCATGCAGAACACGATGCCGATGAAGTTCCACCGCGCGATATTGCGCGCCGCCTCGTCCTTGCCCGGGAACGCTTCCGCGTGCGGCCTCGGCCCGGCGGAACGCGCCGCCATGCCCGCTTCGCGCTGGTAGATCGAGCGCGCGGTGGCCACACTGGCCGGATAGGCTGCGAGCGCTCTTTCGGCTGCCGCCGTTTCTTCGGCCGATGCGTTGCGCGCCTTCATGTCCGCCAGCCGCTTCTCGGCCTGCGCCTTGCCCGCGGCGTACGCCTTCTCGGGGTCGGCGAGCGCCGCCCTGCCGGCCGCCGCGCGGTCGGCGAAGGTCTTGCGGACTTCCTGCTCCTTCGGATCGTTGGTGATCTTTTTCTCGAGCTCGGTCACCTTCTGCAGCGTGTAGCCGTAGGCGAGCTGAGGAACCGGAATGCCGGTGTGCTTGATCCCCAGCCAGACCACCGGGGTGAGGTAGGCGATGATGAGAATGATGTACTGCGCGACCTGCGTCCAGGTCACCGCGCGCATCCCGCCGAGCATCGAGCACACCAGGATGCCCGCCAGGCCGACGAACACGCCGATGCCGAACTCGAGGCCCGTGAACCGGCTGGTGATCAGGCCTACCCCGTAGATCTGCGCCACCACGTACACGAACGAGCAGACGATGGCCGAGATGATGCCGATCGTGCGCACGATGTTGCCGCCGTAGCGCTCGGCAAGGAAGTCGGGGATCGTGAACTGGCCGAACTTGCGCAGGTAAGGCGCGAGGAACAGCGCCACCAGGCAGTAGCCTCCCGTCCAGCCCATGACCCACGCCAGGCCGTCGTAGCCCGAGAGGAACAGGGTCCCCGCCATACCGATGAACGAGGCCGCGCTCATCCAGTCGGCGCCGGTTGCCATGCCGTTGAAGAACGCGGGTACGCGCCGCCCGGCGACGTAATACTCGGCGACCTCGGAGGTGCGGCTCATGATGCCGATGCCGGCGTAGAGCGCGATGGTCGCGAACAGGAACCAGTAGCCGATCCATGCGCGCGACATGCCGAGCTGCTCGGCAACCGCGAGCGCGAGCAGGAAGAGGATGAAGCCGCCGGTGTAAAAGCTGTAGTACTTCTTCAGCTGGCGATTGAATGCGCTGTGCGAGAAGGTCGCGGTGCTCATTCCAGGTCTCCTTCGTCGACGCCGTATTCCTTGTCGAGCTTGCCCATCAGGTAGGCGTACACGCCGATGATGATCACGTAGATCGCGAGCGAGCCTTGCGCCGAGAACCAGAAGGCGAGCGGCCAACCGAAGAACGTGATCTGGTTCAGCTCGCGCGCGAACCAGGCTTCGACGAACGTGAAGACGAACCAGATGGCGAGCAGGATGGCGGTAATGACGAGGTTCTTCCGCCAGTACTCGTGATGCCTTTCAGTGAGCTGCATGTCTCCCCTCCCAAGGGCCCAAAACAACAAAATGGTGCGTCACTATACTTACGCAGGACTTACGCTGCTTTGCTGCAGCGCGGCAAACTTGCGTGCTCGTTTCACGGGCGCGCGAGAAGTTCGCCTACCTTACCTAGCAGCTCGGTGTTGGAGAAGGGCTTGGTGACGTAGAGGTCCGCCCCGAGCGACACGCCCTTGCTCACCTCCGCCTCGCGCCCCTTGGCCGAAAGCATCACGATCTTGATGTGCCGCCATTCCGGGCGCTCGCGCATGCGGCGGCACACCTCGTAGCCGCTGATGCGCGGCATCATCACGTCGAGCAGCACGAGGTCGGGCGCGAAGCTCTCGATCCCCCGCAACGCCTCCTCGCCGTTCTGCGCCGCCATCACCTCGTAGCCGTTCCTGCGCAGCAGGAACTCGAGGGCAGCGACGATGTTGGCCTCGTCGTCGGCGATCAGCACCTTCTTGCTCATGCGGCCCGGGCGAGACCGCCCGCAGCTCGGGCGAGCGGCAGGGTGAAGGAGAAGCAGGCGCCCTCGCCCGGCCGGCTCTGCACCCAGAGGCGCCCGCCGTGGTGCTCGACGATGTGGCGGCTGATGTAGAGCCCGAGCCCGCTGCCCTGCGGCTTGTTGGTGAGCGTGTCGCCGGCCTGCACGAACTTGTCGAAGATCTTCTGCTGGTCGGCCGCGGGGATGCCGGGGCCGTTGTCGCGCACGTCGACGCGCAGCTCGCGCTCGTCCTCGGTGAGCGTGATCTCGATGCGGCCGTCGGCCGGATCGCAGAACTTCACCGCGTTCGAGAGCAGGTTGAGCATGACCTGGATGATGCGGTCGACGTCCGCGTTGACCGCCGTCACCTTGTCCGGCAGGTGCGCTTCGACGCGCACGTTCTTCTCCTGGAACACCTGGCTCATCGCGATCACCGTGTCGCTTACCGTCTCGCGCAGGTCGACTGGCGCCTCGCTCCATTCCGCGCGCCCGGCCTCGATCTTCGCGAGATCCAGCACCTGGTTGATGATGCGCGTCAGGCGCTCGGTCTCCTTGGTAATGATGCCGAGGAATTTGCGCCGCTGCGCGAGATCGACGTCCGGCTCCTGGTTGAGGATTTCGCTGAACGCGCGGATCGAGGTGAGCGGCGTGCGCAGCTCGTGCGTCACCGTCGAAAGGAAGTCATCCTTCAGCCGGTCGAGCTCCTTCAGCCGCTCGTTCGCCGCGCGCAGCTCCGCAGTCGCCGCCTCGAGCTCGCGCGACTTCTGCTCCAGGCGGTGGCTGTACATCACCACTTGCGACGCCTCGTCGAGGATCTTGCGCACTTCCTCCAGCGTCAGCGCCTCCTCCTTCACCGCCGAGGCCACCATGATGCGCGCCGAGGCGGCGCCGATCGCGCCGGCGAGCTGGACCTCGACGTAATGCACGAATTCCGCGTCGGCGACGAGTGCGCCGCCGGGCCAGCGCACGCCCCGCGCGCGCGCGTAGTCGGTGAACGCGGCGTCGGCCGCGGCGACGCCCTGGAAGCGCGCGAGAAGGCTATAGAGCTCCGGCACCGACGCCGTGCCGCGCCAGAAGCGCGCGCCGCCCGCCTCTCCGCCCTGCCGGAAGACGTCGACGAACACGCTCGCTTGGCGGTGCTCGTCGGCGCTCTGCGCCCCGGAGAGCGAGACGGTGACATAGGCGCCGATGTTGACGAGCATGCTCCAGAGCATCGCGTGGGTGATCTGGTCGAGGCCGGCGAGCCCGAAGAGCTCCAGCGGCTTGAGCAGCTCGACGCCGAACGGCCCATGCTCGATGAAGCCGATCGGCAGCCATCCCGAGCGCGCGAGCGCCGGCAACAGCAGCGTGTAGAGCCAGACCGCGAATCCGGCGCTCAGGCCCGCGAGCGCGCCGCGCCGCGTGCCGCCCTTCCAGAAGATGCCGCCCAGCACCGCCGGCGCGAACTGCGCCACCGCGGCGAACGAGATCAGCCCGATCGACACCAGGGCATAGGCTTCGCCCGCCAGGCGGAAGTAGAGGTAGCCGAGGAGCAGGATTCCGACGATGGCGCCGCGCCGGATGCCGAGCAGCAGGCCGGTCAGGTCGCTGCGCTCGGTGAGCCGCAGCCGCCGCAGGCGCAGGAGCACCGGCATCACCAGGTCGTTGCACACCATGGTCGAGAGCGCGATGGTCTCGACGATCACCATGCCGGTGGCGGCCGACAGGCCGCCGATGAACACCAGCAGCGCGAGCAGTTCCTGCTTCTCCGCCATTGGCAGTGTGAGCACGAAGGTATCGGCGTCGACGTTGCCTTCGGGGAAATGCAGGACGCCGCCGAAGGCGATCGGCAGCACGAAGATGTTGATCGCCAGCATGTACAGCGGGAACAGCCAGATCGCCTTGTTGATGTGCTTCTCGTCGGTGTTCTCGATCACCGTCACCTGGAACTGGCGCGGCAGGAACATGATCGCCATCATCGACAGGATGGTGAGCCAGACCCAGCTCGCGTAGCCGCCGGCCACGCCCTCGAGCGGTGTCAGCATCGCGGAAAGCTTCGCATCGGCCGCCGCCCGGTCGAACAGATCGCCGAAGCCGTTGTAGATGCCGAAGGTCACGAAAATTCCCACCGCCAGGAACGCGAGCAGCTTCACCAGCGACTCGAAGGCGATCGCCGCCACCATGCCTTCGTGGTGCTCGGCCGCGTCCAGGTGGCGCGTGCCGAACGCGATGGTGAACGCGGCGAGGATCAGCGCCACCCAGAGCGCCGTGTCCTGCATCACCCCGCCGCCGGTGTCCACCTTGGCGGGCATGATGATCCAGGGATACTGCAGCACGATGGTGAAGCTGTTGGAGATCGCCTTCAGCTGCAGCGAGATGTAGGGCAGGATGCCGATCACCGCGATCACCGTCACCACCCCGCCCAGCAGCGCGCTCTTGCCGTAGCGCGAGGCGATGAAGTCGGCGAGCGAGGTGATGCGGTTCTGCTTCGAGATGCGCAGAATCTTGCGCATCACGATCCACCACAGCGCGATCATCAGCGTCGGGCCGATGTAGATCGGCAGGAAGCCCACGCCGTCGCTCGCCGCGCGGCCCACGCTGCCGTAGAAGGTCCAGGCCGTGGCATAGACCGCGAGCGAGAGGCTGTAGACGTAGGGGCTGGCGATCACCGAGCGGCCGGCGTCGGCGCGCTTGTCGGCGTAGTAGGCGATCGCGAACAGCAGCCCCAGGTAAGCGAACGAGGTGCCGACGATGACCCAGCCCTGCAGCATCTATTTGCGCTTTTCCACAACCCAGGCCATCAGGCCGATCAGCAGCGCCCAGGCGATGAAGATGTAGGCGTACAGCACCGGCACGCCGAACAAGGCTCCCGGCACGTTGAACAGCGCGAGGATCGGGAAATTGAACAGCACGCAGCCGAGCATGCACAGGGCGATCAAGCGCTCGCCCTTGCCGTCGATATCGCGCATCTCGCTAGCCGCTGTGCGGGAAGCCGGCGCTGTCGTTGACGCCGACCGCGGCGTTGGCGACGTGGCCGCCCAGCTCTTTCGCCGAGCGGATCTGCTCCTTGCCGCAGCCGGTGCACTTGTACGCCGGCAGCTCGAGCTCGAGCCTGAAGGGCGCGAGCGCCTCGAACTTCATCTCCAGCGGAAACGCCTGGCGCCGCTCCGGCTTCGCGCCGAGCTCCTTGCCGCACGCGCCGCAGAGGTGCTTCTTGAACACCAGCCCCTGCTCCTTGCCCGCCGGCAGGCTTTCGCCGCGGCTCTTGATCTCGCGGATCAGCCAGATCATGAAGTCGCCGTGCACCGGAGCGTGGTGGCCCTTCGCGCAGGCGAACACCGGGAACTGGTGCGCGGTGATCTTGAGCGAGCCGTCCGCGCCCGACACCGAAGGCAGCGCTTTCAGCTCGCAGGCGCCGGAGCACCGCGCGCAATGCGGGATCTTCAGTGCCATGCCCTCCTCCCTCTCAGGTGCTTTGCTTGAGCTGCTCCAGGATCTGCGGGTTCTCCAGCGTCGAAACGTCCTGCTTGATCTCCTCGCCCTTGGCGATCGAGCGCAGCAGCCGGCGCATGATCTTGCCCGAGCGCGTCTTCGGCAGGTTGTCGCCGAAGCGGATGTCCCTGGGCTTGGCGATCGGGCCGATCTCCTTCGCCACCCACTGGCGCAGCTCCTCGGCCACCTTCTTCGCCTCGGCGCCATTGGGCCGCGGCCCCTTCAAAACCACGAAGGCGCAGATCGCCTCGCCGGTGAGCTCATCCGGGCGCCCGACCACCGCCGCCTCGGCGACCAGCTTCGAATTGGCGACGAGCGCCGACTCGACTTCCATGGTGCCCAGGCGATGGCCGGACACGTTGAGCACGTCGTCGATGCGCCCGACGATGCGGAAGTAGCCCTCGTCGTCCATGCTCGCGCCGTCGCCGGCGAGGTAGAGCTTGCCCTTGAAGTCGTCCGGCCAGTAGGTCTTCTTGTAGCGCTCGGCATCGCCCCAGATCGTGCGCAACATCGAGGGCCACGGACGGCTGATCACCAGAATGCCGCCTTTGCCGCGCCCGACGGAGTGTCCGGTCTCGTCCACGATGTCGGCGAAGATGCCCGGCAGCGGCAGCGTGGCCGAGCCGGGCTTGGTCGGCGTCGCGCCC
>DASRIR010000070.1:0-13932 GCA_035649875.1 Burkholderiales bacterium
CTTTCGTGCAGTGGTTCCCGCTGCGCAGCATCGTCTCCACTAACTGGGAGAGCCTGAGCCTGGCGGGAAAGATCGCCGACTACTTCTGGCACATCACGCTGCCGGTGACGGCGATGGTGGTGGGCGGCTTCGCGGTGATCACCATCCTCACCAAGAACTCGGTGCTCGAGGAAATCCGCAAGCACTACGTGCTCACTGCGCGGGCGAAAGGCGTGGACGAGCGGCGCGTGCTGTGGCGCCACGTGTTCCGCAACGCCCTGATCCCGATCATGACCGGCTTCCCGGCGGCATTCGTCGGCGCATTCTTCACCGGGTCGCTGCTGATCGAGACCCTGTTCTCGCTCGACGGGCTGGGGCTGCTGTCGTACGAATCGGTGATTCGCCGCGACTACCCGGTGGTGTTCGGCAGCCTCTTCGTCTTCACCATCATCGGCCTTCTCACCACCTTGCTCAGGGACCTGAGCTACCTGTGGGTCGATCCGCGCGTGAAGTTCTTCGACTAGCCATGGCTTCCGCGGCGATCCCGGTCGATGTCGTAGTTCCGGTGCAAAAGCACGAGAGCCCCGGGCGGCGCGCCTGGCGGCGCTTCCGCGCCAACCGGCTGGGCTACACCAGCCTGGTGATCTTCAGCGTGCTCTTCGGCCTGAGCCTGCTGGCCGAAGTGCTGTCGAACGACAAGCCATTGGTCGCGCGCTATGAAGGCAAGTGGTATTTCCCGGTCGTTCAGACGCTGCCCGAGACCACGTTCGGCGGCGATTTCGTCACGCCCACGGACTACCTCGACCCCGAGATTCAGCAGAACCTGTCGCGCCGCGACAATTTCGCGCTGTTTCCGCTCAACCCCTACCACCACAGCACGATCAACTACTTCGCCTCGGAGCCGAGCCCGTCGCGCCCCGGTCGCGAGAACCTGCTCGGCACCGACGACCGCGGCCGCGACCTGCTCGCGCGCCTGCTCTACGGCTTCCGGCTCTCGGTGGTATTCGCGCTGATCGTGACCGCGATCGTGTCGCTGATCGGCATCCTGTACGGCGCGATCCAGGGCTACTTTGCGGGCTGGACCGACATCGCGATGGAGCGCGTGGGCGAGATCTGGGGCGCGATGCCCACGCTTTATATGCTGATCATCTTCTCGTCGCTGTTCTCGGCGAGCTTCGCCCTCCTAGTCGTGCTGCTCTCGCTGTTCGGCTGGCTCGGCATAGCGGCTTACGTGCGCGCCGAGTTCCTGCGCAACCGCACTCTCGACTACGTGCGCGCGGCGCGCGCGCTCGGCCAGAGCAACTGGAAGATCATCCGCCGCCACATCTTGCCCAACAGCCTGACGCCTGTGGTGACCCTTGTGCCCTTCGACATGGCGGCCGCGATCGGCGCGCTCACCAGCCTCGACTTCCTCGGTCTGGGCGTGCCGCCCGGAACCCCGAGCCTCGGCGAGCTGCTCAACCAGGGCAAGAACAACCTCGACGCGTGGTGGATCTCGATCACCACCTTCGGCGTGCTCATGGTGACCCTGCTGCTACTCATTCTGATTGGCGACGCGCTGCGCGATGCGCTCGATCCGAGGAAGGCGCTCGATGAGCCTACTTGAAGTCAAGGACCTGAGCATCGACTTCGGCGCGCGGCGTGTGGTGCACGGTGCCTCGTTCACGCTCAACGCCGGCGAGAAGCTCGCGCTGGTTGGGGAATCGGCCTCCGGCAAAACCGTGACCGCGCTGTCCACGCTGCGGTTGATCGAGAACGCGCGCCTGAGCGGGGAGATCCTCTTCAACGGCAAGAGCGTCCTGCGCATGCCGCCGGACGAGCTGCACCAGCTGCGCGGGCGCGACATTGCGGTCATCTTCCAGGAGCCGATGACCGCGCTCAACCCGATCTACACGGTCGGCGACCAGATCGAAGAGTCGTTGGTGCTGCATACCGACCTGCGCGGCGCGCGCGCGCAGGCCGAGGCGGTGGAGGCGCTGCGCCGGGTGGGAATCGACGAGCCCGAGCGCCGCGCGCGCAGCTATCCGCACCAGCTTTCCGGCGGCCAGCGCCAGCGCGCGATGATCGCAATGGCGCTCGCGTGCAACCCGAAGCTTCTGATCGCAGACGAGCCGACCACCGCGCTCGACGTGACGATCCGGCTGCAGATCCTCGAGCTGCTGGAGCGCCTGCGCGCCGAAGCCGGGATGGCGTTGCTGCTCATCACCCACGACCTGAACCTGGTCCGGCGCTTCGCCGACCGCGTCGCGGTGATGGAGAAGGGCGTTTTGGTGGAGCAGGGACCCACGGCCGAGGTCATCGGACGTCCGCAGCATCCCTATACGCAGAGACTGGTCAACAGCCGGCCCGCCCGGAATGTGGGCCCTCCGGGCAGCGGCCAGCTGGTGCAAGCCAAACAGGTTCACGTGCATTACCCCAAGCAACTTCCCGGCATCCGGGGCTGGTTCAAGAGCGGGCGCTTCACTGCGGTGGAGTCGGTCGACTTCGACCTCGCGCCTGGCGAGACCCTCGGTGTGATCGGGGAGTCGGGCTCTGGCAAGACCACGCTCGCGCTCGCTGTCCTTGGGCTGATGCGTGCGCAAGGGGACATCCGCATCGGAAGCCGAAGCTGGGAAAGCGGGCGTGCGGAGCGCCGCAGCATGCGCAAGGACATTCAAGTGGTTTTCCAGGACCCCTTGTCATCCCTGTCGCCGCGCCGAACCGTCGAGCAGATCATCGGGGAGGGCCTGGAGATCCACGAGCCGACACTTGGCCCGGAGCAAAGGCGCGAGCGCATCGTGCAGGCGCTCTACGACGTTGGCCTCGTCGAAGGGGGCCGGGCCGAGCCGCTCCTCGCTCGCTACCCGCACGAATTTTCCGGCGGCCAGCGCCAGCGTATCGCCATCGCGCGCGCGCTGATCGTCAAGCCGAAGGTGGTGGTACTCGACGAGCCGACCAGCGCGCTCGACGTCACGATCCAGAAGCAGGTCCTCGAGCTCCTCGCTTCCCTGCAGAAGAAGTACGGGCTGAGTTACATCCTGGTCACGCACGACATCGACGTGGTGCGCGCCATGGCGCACCGCGTCATGGTGATGAAGGACAGCCGGATCGTGGAGAGCGGGCCGCTCGAGCAGGTGCTCGAGCGCTCGAAGTCGGACTACACGCGCCGCCTGGTCGAAGCCGGCTACGCCTGACCTACCTGGGTGCGTTTCTTCGGCTTGGCCGTCGGGCGCGGCTTGCCTTTCTTCGGCGCAGCCGCGCGTACTTCAACCGCGAGCTTGCGGCCCGGCACGGCCTGGCTCACGCCGTTCCAGCGCTTGAGATCCTCGACCGAGACCTTGTGCCTGGCGGCGATCGAGCTGAGTGTTTCGCCGCGCTGCACGGTGTGGAAGATCTTGCGCGTGGTGACCGGGATCGGCGGGGCGTACATGATGGGCAGCTTGCGCGTCGAGGCGGAGGCGGCGGAATTGTTGATCGGCACCACCAGCAGCCGCGGTACGGCTTTGTTGCGCGGCGAGATGCCGTTTACTTCCTTGAGCTGGCCGACGCTCATGCCGTGCTTCTTGGCGATAGCCTCTAACGTTTCGCCCGGCTTTGGGTAATAGGTCTTCCAGGAAACGAGCGACTTTTCGCCCAGCGCTTCCAGGTTGTCGTGGAAAACGTCGACCTTGTCGGCCGGCAGCACGATGCGCGGCGTGACCGAGGCGCGGATGTACGGGCGGCTGAAGCCGGGGTTGAGCGCGATGAACTCCTCCACCGGCATTTCGGCGAGGCGCGCGGCTAGCTGCACGTCGATGTCGCGCAGCTTGGTGACCGTGGCGAAGTAGGGCTGGTTCGGGATCGGGCCGATGTCGATGCCGAAGGGCTCGGGGTTGTTGATGATGTTCTTCAGCGCCTGCAGCTTCGGGATGTAGTGGCGCGTCTCGGCGGGCATGGCGAGGCTCGCGTAGTCGGTCGGCTTGCCCGCGGCGCGGTTCTTGGCGATCGCGCGCGCCACCGCGTTCTCGCCCCAGTTGTAGGAGGCGAGCGCGAGCTGCCAGTCGCCGTGCATCTCGTAGAGCTTCTCGAGGTAGTCGAGCGCGGCGTTGGTCGACTCGACGATGTCGCGGCGGCCGTCGTACCACCAGTTCTGCTCGAGGTCGAAGCGCCGGCCGGTGCCCGGGATGAACTGCCACAGCCCAGAGGCGTGCGCGCGCGAGTAGGCCATCGGGTTGAACGCGCTTTCCACCATCGGCAGGAGCGCGAGCTCGGTCGGCAGCCCGCGCTTCTCGATCTCTTCTACGATGTGGTAGAGGTAGAGGCGGCTACGGTCGAAGATCCGCTGCAGGTAGTCGGGCCGCGCGGCGTAGTAGCGCGTCCTCTCGCTCACCAACGCATTGTCGAGATCGGGAATCGCGAAGCCGTGGCGGATGCGCTGCCACACGTCGTCGAGCGGCGCGGTGCGGTCGATGCTCGCGAGCTCTTGCCGGTCCTTGATCTCCTGGCGCTCGGCCTGGAATGGCGGCGGAGCAAAGGGAGGACCGGGTCTTTCGGTGGGCGCCTCGCTGACCGCCGGCGGAACCGGGTCGTGGCCGGGCTGCGGAACGGGCTCGGGCGCCTCGGGCGCGGACGCGCAGGCGCTCAGCAGCAGGACCAGAAACGACAGCCGCGGGGCTTTCACCCCTGCCTTATATAGATCTTCTGCCCGACTTGCAGGAAGCGGCCGAGGTTGTTCCCCCGCTTGAGGGAGTCGACACTCACGCGGTACTTCGCCGCAATCGAGCTCAGCGTATCTCCCTGCTTCACGACGTGGACCGCTTTTACCGCGCCCTTGGGCGGGATCGGCGGCGCATACATGAGCGGCAGCTGTGCAAGGGTCGCCTTGGCTTCTCCATTCTTCGGCACCACCAGCTCCTTGGGCACGCGCGACGAACTTGCATGGATTCCGTTTACCCGCTTGAGTTCCGCCAGGCTCATCTCGAAGCGCTTGGCGATGGCCTCGAGCTTCTCTCCGGGCTCGGGGTTGTAGACCTGCCACGAGACGAGCGCGGCTTCGTCGAGCTGGTCGAGGTTGTCGTAGAACGCCACGACCCGGTCGGCCGGCAGGATGATGCGGCGCGACATCGAGGAGCGGATCAGCGGGCGGCTGAAGCCGGGATTGAGCGCGATGAACTCGTCGACCGGCATGTCAGCCAGGCGCGCGGCGACGTGCACGTCGATGTCCGGGATCTCCGTGACCACCGCGAAGTACGGCTGGTTCGGGATCGCGTCGAGATCGACGCCGAACGCTGCAGGGTCGGCGATGATGTTCTCGAGCGCCTGGAGCTTCGGAATGTAGTGCCGCGTCTCCTTCGGCATGCGCAGGCTCGCGTAGTCGGTTTTCTTCTTCGCGGCCTTGTTGCGCTGGACCGCCCTGCGCACCGCGTTCTCGCCCCAGTTATAGGAGGCGAGCGCGAGGTGCCAGTCGCCATACATGGTGTGCAGCTTGGTGAGGTAGTCGAGTGCCGCGTTGGTCGAGTCGACGATATCGCGCCGGCCGTCGTACCAGGAGTTCTGCTCGAGCTCGAAGCGCTTGCCGGTGCCGGGCACGAACTGCCAGATGCCCGAGGCATGCGCGCGCGAGTACGCCATCGGGTTGAACGAGCTTTCCACCATCGGCAGGAGCGCGAGCTCGGTCGGCAGCCCGCGCTTCTCGATCTCCTCCACGATGTGGTAGAGGTAGAGCTTGCTGCGCTCCAGGACACGCTGCAGGTACTCCGGGCGGGCGGCGTATTGTTTGGTTTTCTGGCGAACCAGGGGTCCCTTGAGGTCGGGGATCGCGAAACCGGCGCGGATGCGCAGCCAGAGATCGCCGGCTTCGGGTTTGACGACCGTAACGGCGGGCGCGGGCTTCGGCTTCTCGACTTGGGGCTCGACCTTGGGGGGCTCGGGCTTGGCGATCGGCGCCGGCGGGGGTGGCTTGGGCGCCGCCACCGGCTCGGGTACCGCGACGGGCTCGGGCGCCGGCTCCGCGACCGGCGGGGTGTCCGGCGTCATCGCGCACGCCTGCAGCACCAGCACGACCGGGAGGATGAGCTTTCTCAAGAGCGGTTTTTCCACTCGCGGATGGCTGCGAAGACCCGCACAGGATCTGAAACGCGTGTACCCAGGTATTTGTTGACCGAGTCGATCACCGCAGGCTCGGTGCAGCGCAGGAACGGGTTGGTGGCTTTTTCCTCGCGCATCGTGCTCGGCAAGGTGGGCTTACCCGCTTCGCGCAGCCCGCGGTCGCGGTTCTCGCGCGCGGCGAGCGCGGCGTTCTTCGGCTCGACGCCCTTGGCGAAGCCGATGTTGGCGAGCGTGTACTCGTGCCCGCAATACACTTTCGTGTCGTCGGGCAGCGCGCGCAGTTTCTCGAGCGACGCGTACATCTGCTCGGCGGTGCCTTCGAACACGCGCCCGCAGCCGCAGGCGAAGAGCGTATCGCCGCAGAAGATCGCGCCTGCCCCATAATAGGCAATATGCGCGCGCGTATGGCCGGGGATGTCGAGCACGTGGAACGTGGCGCCGAGCTCGCCGACGCTCACCGTGTCGCCCTCGGAGACCGGGTGCGTGAGCGTGGCGATCGGCTCATGCTTGGGCCCGTAGACCGGAACCTTGCGATGGCGCAGCAGCTCGGCGATGCCGCCGACATGGTCGGGGTGGTGATGCGTGGCGAGGATCGCGGCGAGCTCGAGCCTCTCGCGAACGAGATAGTCGAGCACCGGCTGTGCCTCGCCGGGATCGACCACCGCGGCGTGCGTCGCGTTGCGCAGCGTCCAGACATAGTTGTCCTTGAACGCCTTGACCGGAACCACTTCCAGCATGCATCGACCCTTCGTTCAAAACGGGGCGCTGAAGTATAACGGCGGTCGCTCATCGTTTTCTGGGTGGCTCTCGACCCCCCAGGGAGCCTATGTGCTCGATTGGGAGCTCGCCCAGTTTGACAGTGCCGTTGATGACGTGTTCGGTTTCCGGGGAGTACAGATCGGCCTACCCGAAGTCGATTTTTTGCGACAGAACCGCATTCCTTATCGATTCAGCCTCGCGCTGGAGCAGGGCGCGTCGCTCGCGGCCGACCCTTTGCAGCTGCCACTCGCGTCGCAAAGTGTGGATTTAGTCGCACTTCCGCACGTGCTCGAAGGGCATCCGAACCCGCACGACGTGCTGCGCGAGGTCGAGCGCGTGCTGATGCCCGAAGGGCAGGTGGTGATTTCCGGGTTCAACACCGCATCGCTCTGGCGCGTGCGCCAGGCGTTCACCTTCCACCGCAACGGCGCGCCCTGGGACGCGAAGTTCATCGGCCTGCTGCGGCTGCGCGAATGGCTGCGCGTGCTCGGCTTCGAGCTAAACGGCGGCAAGTTCGGCTGCTACGCGCCGCCGTTTACGGACAAGATCTGGCTCGAGCGCTTCGCCTTCATGGAAAAGGCCGGCGCGCGCTGGTGGCCGGTGACGGGGGGAATCTACGTGGTCCGCGCCGTGAAGCGCGTGGCCGGTATGCGCATCGTCACGCCGGCGTGGCGGCAGGAGCGGGCGCGGCGCCGCGCGCTCGCCGCACCGGTCTCGAACCGTAGCCACAAGCATCACCATGAGTGATCCTCGTGGCGAGCCGGTCGTGGAGATCTGGAGCGACGGCGCGTGCCGCGGCAATCCGGGCCCCGGCGGCTGGGGCGCGCTGCTTCGGTATAACAAGCAGGAAAAAGAGTTGTGGGGCGGCGAGGCCGACACCACCAACAACCGGATGGAGCTGATGGCCGCGATCCGCGCGCTGGAAGCGCTGAAGCGCGCGAGCAATGTGAAGCTCTACACCGATTCGATCTACGTGATGAAGGGCATCACGGCTTGGATCCACGACTGGAAAAGGAAGGGCTGGCGCACCGCGGACAAGAAGCCGGTGAAGAACGAGGATCTCTGGCGGCGGCTCGACGAGCTTGCCGCCAGGCACGAAATCGAGTGGCACTGGGTCAAGGGGCACGCCGGCCATCCGGAGAACGAGCGCGCCGACGCGCTGGCGAACAAAGGGATCCCGGTTGCGACAGATAGTCCTTGATACCGAGACCACCGGGCTGAACGCGAAGCTCGGGGACCGCATCATCGAGATCGGCTGCGTCGAGCTTCTCAGCCGGCGCATGAGCGAGCGCGAGTTCCACACCTACCTCAATCCCGAGCGCGAGGTCGAGCTCGGCGCGACCCGGGTGCACGGCCTGACGCGCGAAGACCTCGCGGCGAAGCCCAAGTTCGCCGAGGTCGCGCGCGCGTTCCTCGACTACATCCGCGGCGCGGAGCTCATCATCCACAATGCCGACTTCGACATCGAGTTCCTCGACATGGAACTCGCGCTCGCCGGCTTTCCACCGATCAGAGATCATGTGATCCGGGTGACGGACACGCTGTTATCGGCGAAGGAGCTGCACCCGGGCAAGAAGAACTCGCTCGACGCGCTCTGCGAGCGCTATTTCGTCGACAACTCGCGCCGCACGCTGCACGGCGCGCTGGCCGACGCGCGCCTCCTGGCCGAGTGCTACCTCGCCATGACGCGCGGCCAGGAAAGCCTGATGATGGAGCTCGAGGCGCCCTCGGCGGCGGCCGCCGCGGCCGCAGGCCTGATCTTGGACGTGTCCAAGCTGATCGTGCAGCGCGCCTCAGCCGAGGAGCTCACCGCGCATGAGCGCTACCTCGACGCCATGGAAAAGGATGCCAAGGGCGCCAGCGTCTGGCGCAGGCTCGCGAGCTAGTTCGCGGCGGCGCGCGGCAGCCATTCGGCGCCCGCAACCGCGCGCCGCACCCCTGGTAGCGTGACGTCGTAGTTGATCAGGTAAACGGTGTTGCCGCCGCGGAAGTCCTCGAGCTGCTGCGCGGCCAGCACGTGCTCGAAGCTGCGCGCCAGCTGCGGCTGGCGGGAATGGGTCGCCTTCACGAAAAGCTCAAAGCTGTAGCGTCCCGGGCGCAGCTCGAGCGGCCGCGCGCGGTGCCGCTCCGCATGGTCGAAGAGCACGAACTTGGCGGTCGAGCGCCGGCCCTCGAGCGCGAAGCTGGTGAAGGGCTCGATCATGCTCTCCTCCTCGAGCTTGCGCTTCGCCTGGATGAAATGCTGCATGTCGACCTCGGCGACCGGGCTGAGCAGCAGCGACTCGTTAGTTCGTCCATCGAGCGTTAGGCGCAGCGCGATCCACTCGACGATGCCGTCGGCATGGCCGGCGTTATTGAATTGCAGCGGCAGCAGCAGCCGGACGCGGTCCCGGGTAACGGCGACGCTCGGCAGGATGACGTCGCCACCCAGCACCTCCGGGCAGAACTCCAGCATCTTGGCCTTGGCGAGGGCGAGACAAGCCATGACGAACGCCGGGACGGCCAAGACGAGGGCCATCCGGGAGGCAAGCTCCGGCTCGGCGAGCGTGATGGTGAGAACCAGCACCACGCCGGCCGTAGCTATCCCGCCGAGCCGCACCTCCCGGGGCAATTTGTCGAGCAGAGCCAGCCAACGCACCAGCGGCATTCGACGCGACCGTGCGTGAACCTTCCACCGGCGCCGCGCGACCAGCCGGCCTATGCCCGCTCGGCCGCGGCTATACTTTGCGCCATGTTTCCAAAGGCAAATATCTACGACCGGGACCTCCAGAAGAACCCCGCGAACTACGCGCCGCTGACGCCGCTCTCCTTCCTCGAGCGCGCCGCGTACGTGTATCCCGACCGGCCCTCGGTGGTGCACGGCAGCCGGCGCTATAGCTGGAGGGAGACGTACGCGCGCTGCCGGCGCCTTGCCTCGGCGCTTGCCAGGCGCGGTATCGGCGTCGGCGACACCGTCGCCGCGATGCTGCCCAACATTCCGGCGATGGTCGAGGCCCATTTTGGTGTTGCGATGTGCGGCGCGGTGCTGAACACGCTCAACACCCGGCTCGATGCCGAGGCGATCGCCTTCATGCTCGAGCACGGCGAAGCCAAGATCCTGCTGGTCGATGCCGAGTTCGCCCCGATCATCGAGAAGGCGCTCAAGGGAAAGAAGATCGAGGTCATCGACGTCGAGGACCGCGAGTTCATCACCGGCAAGCGGCTGGGCAAGCAAACCTACGAGGAGCTCCTCACCGAGGGCGACCCCGACTTCGCCTGGCGCTGGCCGCAGGACGAGTGGGAGGCGATCTCGCTCAACTACACCTCCGGCACGACCGGCAACCCGAAAGGCGTGGTCTACCACCACCGCGGCGCCTACCTGAACGGCGTCGGCAACATCCTGGTCTGGGGCATGCCGCACCACTCGGTGTACCTGTGGACGCTGCCCATGTTCCACTGCAACGGCTGGTGCTTTCCCTGGACCATGGCGGCCAATGCCGGCACCAGTGTTTGCTTGCGGAAAGTAGAACCCCAAGCCGTCTTCGACCTAATCCGCGAGCACAAGGTGACGCACTACTGCGGCGCGCCGATCGTGCACCAGATGCTGATCAACGCACCCGACGAGATGAAGCGCGGCATCGAGCACCAGGTGAACGGGCTGGTGGCGGCGGCCGCGCCGCCGGCGGCGATGATCGAGGGCATGCAGAAGATGGGCTTCAACATCACCCATGTCTACGGACTGACGGAGACCTACGGCCCGGCGACGGTGTGCGCCAAGCATCCCGAGTGGGAGCGCCTGCCGCTCGCCGACCAGGTGCGCCTCAACGGCCGACAGGGCATCCGCTACACGGTCGAGGAGGGGCTCACGGTGATGGATCCCGGGACCATGAAGCCGGTGCCCGCCGACGGCGAAACCATGGGCGAGATCATGTTCCGCGGCAACATCACGATGAAGGGCTACCTCAAGAACCCGCGCGCGACGCAGGACGCGTTCGCCGGCGGCTGGTTCCATTCCGGCGACCTCGCGGTGATGCAGCCCGACGGCTATGTCAAGATCAAGGACCGATCCAAGGACATCATCATCTCGGGCGGCGAGAACATCTCCTCGCTCGAGGTCGAGGACATCCTCTACCGCCACCCGGCGGTAATGGCCGCGGCGGTCGTCGCCCGGCCCGATCCCAAGTGGGGTGAGACCCCGTGCGCTTTCGTCGAGCTGAAACCCGGATCCAGAACCACTGAGCAGGAAATCATCGAGTTCTGCCGAGGTCAAATGGCCAAGTTCAAGGCGCCGCGCGCGGTCGTGTTCGGCGAGCTGCCCAAGACTTCGACGGGTAAGATCCAAAAGTTCGTGCTGCGTGAGAAAGCGAAATCCACCGCCGCGATCGATACCTGACATGAGCGCCGTCCCGCAAACCGAGCCACCCGTCCTGCTGCGCGAAGACCGCGACGGCATCTGCACGCTGACCATGAACCGCCCGCAGCAGATGAACCTGCTGACGAGCGAGATGCTGTCCGCGCTGCAGGGTGCTTTTGATTCGATCAAAGACGAGAGACAGACCCGGGTAGTCGTGCTGGCCGCCACGGGCAAAGGCTTCTGCGCCGGGCACGACCTGAAGGAGATCAAGGCGCTGAAGGAGCTGCCGAAGATCGAGGCGCTGTTCGCCCAGTGCAGCCGGATGATGCAGACGATCCCGCTGCTGCCGCAGCCGGTGATCGCGCGCGTGCAGGGCGCCGCCGCGGCCGCGGGGTGCCAGCTGGTCGCGCAATGCGATCTGGCGATCGCCGCCGATGCGGCGAAGTTCGTCACGAGCGGCGTCACCTGGGGATTTTTCTGCTCGACGCCGGGCGTCGCGGTCGGCCGCAACCTGCAGCGCAAGCACGCCATGGAGATGCTGCTCACCGGCGAGCCGATCAGCGCCCAGCGCGCGCTCGAGTGGGGTCTGGTGAACCGCGTGGTGACGCTGGATGCGCTCGAGCAGGCGACGATGGACCTTGCGAAGACCCTTGCGGCAAAACCGCCGGCCACCGTCGCCGCGGGGAAGCGTGCCTTCTACCAGCAGATGGACCTCGGCCTCGAACGCGCCTACGCGCTGGCCTCGGGGGTGATCGCGGCGAGCTTCGCCCACGAGGAGGGCCGCGCCGGCATGGACGCCTTCATCGAGAAGCGTCCGCCGCCGAAGCACTGATGGACGTCATCGCGCACTTCAAGGGGGCGCGCGCGATCTCGATCCCGGCGGACGTGGTGGTATTCCAGGAAGGCGAGCCGGGCAAAGAGATGTACGTGCTGCTCGAGGGCGAGGCCGAAATCTCGGTCGGTGGCGAGGTGGTCGAGCTCGCCGGGCCGGGAACTCTGCTGGGCGAGATGGCTCTGATCAACTCGGCGGTGCGTAGCGCGACGGTGATCACGCGCCGCGCCAGCCGGTTCGTTTCGATCGACACGCGGCAGTTCGATTTCCTGGTGCGCGAGTCCCCGGAGTTCGCAAGACACGTCATGGCGGTGATGGCCGAGCGGCTGAGGAGCACGAACGAGAAACTCACGCTGGCAATCCGCGAGCTCTCGGTGCGCGGCAGAGGACCGGGGTAGCGCCGCGTTGCGCCTGCTGAACGAGCTATTCGAGAGGAACCGCACCTGGGCCGCGGACATGACGCGGCGGGACCCGGAGTTCTTCGCGCGCCTGACGAAGCAGCAGGCGCCGGAATACCTGTGGGTCGGCTGCTCCGACAGCCGCGTGCCCGCCAACGAGATCGTCGGCTTGCCGCCGGGCGAGCTTTTCGTCCACCGCAATGTCGCGAACGTGGTGCTGCACGCCGACGCGAACTGCCTGTCGTGCATGCAGTACGCGGTGGACGTGCTGCGCGTAAAGCACATCATCGTCTGCGGCCACTACGGCTGCGGCGGCGTGCTGGCCGCGCTGCGCGACGACCGGCTCGGGCTGGTGGATAACTGGCTGCGGCACGTGCAGGACGTGCGCTGGAAGCACCAGGCCGAGCTCGACGAGCTCGGCGGCGAGGCGCGCCGCCACCGGCGCCTGTGCGAGCTGAACGTGATGGAGCAGGCGTTGAACGTCGCGCAGACCACCGTGGTGCGCGACGCGTGGTCGCGCGGGCAGCCGCTGGCGGTGCACGCCTGGATCTACGACATCGCCGACGGCCTGCTGCGCGACATGGGCGTCTGTCTCACCGAGGCAGACCTGGCAAAAGCACCTTAGGAGGTATCTTGGCAACGAGCGCGGAATGGCACGAAGATTACGCACGCATGAGCGACCAGGCGCTGGACTTCTCTCGCGCGGTGAAGTCGGTGCAGGAGGAGCTCGAAGCGGTGGACTGGTACAACCAGCGCGCGCAGGCGACGAAGGACGCGCAGCTGCGCCGCATCCTCGAGCACAACCGCGACGAGGAGATCGAGCACGCGATGATGGGGCTCGAGTACCTGCGCCGCATCAGCCCGGTCTTCGACAAGCACATGCGCACCTATCTTTTCACCGAGGGCGACATCACCGCGATCGAGGAGAAGGCGGAACGCTGAAGCGTTGATGGAAAACTACGAGCAGCGGGGGCGCGCGCAGCGGTTCTGGAACCGCGTCAGTGTGTTTTTCGTGTTCGCGCTGCTTCCGGTGGTCGTATTCGGTGCGATGGTGGCGCGCAATTCCGGAGACTTCCCGGCGCTGCCCTATCTGCTGGTCGTGATGTGGCTGGTTGCGCTCGGCGGCACGCTCTACCGGGTTCGCACCTTCCGCTGTCCGCGCTGCGGCAAGACGTTCAGCGTCGAAGGCTGGTGGTCGCCGAGCCCGCGCGGCCGCAAGTGTGTGCACTGCGCGCTCGCGCTCAACGCCTAGAAGTCGTCCCCGCGAAGGCGGGGACCCAGTTACCTACAGCCACTCGGGGCAGGGAAGCCCCTTCGCCTTCAGGAACGCCGGGTTGAAGAGCTTCGACTGGTAGCGCGTGCCGGAGTCGGCGAGGATGGTCACGACCGTGTGGCCGGGGCCGAGCTCCCGTGCGAGGCGGATGGCGCCGGCGATATTGATCGCGCTCGAGCCACCGAGGCACAGCCCTTCGTTCCTCAGCAGGTCAAATATCAAGGGAAGCGCTTCGGCATCGCCGATCTGGTAAGCATCGTCCACCTGCGCGCCTTCGACGTTCTTGGTGACG
>DASRIR010000071.1:0-67778 GCA_035649875.1 Burkholderiales bacterium
GATTTCGTCGGATATCGACAAGATCGGGAAGAGCGTCGCGGACCTCGAGTTCCGCCGCATGTTCCACAACCCGCTCGACCCGAACAACTGCTTCATGGACATCCAGGCCGGCGCCGGCGGCACCGAGGCGCAGGACTGGGCCGCGATGCTCGAGCGCATGTACCTCAAGTACTGCGACAAGAAAAAGTTCTCCGCCGAAGTGCTGGAGCAGACCGAGGGCGAGGTGGCCGGCATCAAGAGTGCGACGCTCAAGATTTCAGGCGACTACGCCTACGGTCACCTGCGTACCGAAAGCGGAGTCCATCGGCTGGTGCGCAAGTCGCCATTCGACTCGAATGCGCGGCGGCACACCTCGTTCGCTGCGGTGTTCGTCTATCCGGAGGTCGACGAGTCGATCGAGGTCGCGATCAATCCCGCGGACTTGCGTGTCGACGTCTATCGCGCCTCCGGTGCCGGCGGCCAGCATGTCAACAAGACCGAGTCGGCGGTGCGCATCACGCATCTTCCGACCAACATCGTCGTGCAGAGCCAGAACGACCGCTCGCAGCACCGCAACCGCGCCGAGTGCATGGCGATGCTGAAGTCGCGCCTGTACGAGCTCGAGCTGCGCAAGCGCACCGCCGAGCACTCGAAGCTCGAAGCGACCAAGACCGACGTCGAATGGGGACACCAGATCCGCAGCTACGTCCTCGACCAGTCGCGCATCAAGGACCTGCGCACCGGCGTGGAGAAAGGCGCCACCCAGGCGGTGCTCGACGGCGACTTGGACGATTTCATCACCGCCAGCCTGAAAGAAGGAGTCTAGGCTTGGAAGAAGAAAACAAGCTCGTCGAGGAGCGGCGCGAGAAGCTGAAGGCGCTGCGCGCTGCCGGCCCCGCGTTCCCGAACGACTTCCGCCGCGAGCACTTCGCCGGCGAGCTGCAAGCCGCGTATGGCGCCAAGAGCAAGGAGGAGCTCGAAAAGGCCGGCACCGCCGTCAGCCTCGCCGGCCGCATGATGCTCAAGCGCGTCATGGGCAAAGCGAGCTTCGCTACGCTCCAGGACGGCACCGGGCGCATACAGATTTATGTGACAAACGACGGCGTCGGTGTTGGTGTTCATGAAAATTTCAAGCATTGGGACCTGGGCGACATTGTCGGCGTCGAGGGAACGCTCTTCAAGACGATGAAGGGCGAGCTGACGATCAATGCGCGGAAGATCGTGCTGCTCGTCAAGGCGCTGCGCCCGCTGCCGGAGAAGTTCCACGGCCTCGCCGATCACGAGATGCGCTACCGCCAGCGCTACGTCGATCTGATCGTCAATCCGCCGGTGAAGGAGGTGTTCCTCACCCGGGCAAAGGTGGTGCAGGCGTTGCGCGAGACGCTGAGCGCCGATGGCTACACCGAGGTCGAGACGCCGATGATGCAGCCGATCCCCGGCGGCGCCGCGGCGCGGCCGTTCAAGACGCATCACAACGCGCTCGACATGGATCTCTACATGCGCATTGCGCCCGAGCTGTACCTGAAGCGCCTGGTGGTCGGCGGCCTGGAGCGCGTGTTCGAGATCAACCGCAATTTTCGCAACGAAGGCATGTCGACGCGCCACAACCCCGAGTACACCATGCTCGAGTGGTACTGCGCCTACCAGGACTGGCGCTACATGATGGAGCATTGCGAGAAGCTGGTGCGCGAAGCGGCGCGCGCGGTCGGCAAGGCGAGCACGACCTACCAGGGCAAAACGATCGACTTCAGCAAGCCGTTCGGCCGCCTCGCCATCCCCGAGGCGATCCGCCGCCAGGGAATCGAGGGCGACTTGCGCGACCGGAAGTTCCTTGCGTCGAAGCTGACCGCGCTCGGCGTGGAGCAGACGAAAGACCAGGGCTGGGGCGCGCTGCAGCTCATGCTGTTCGAAGCGCTCGCCGAGAAGCACCTGGTGGAGCCAACGTTCGTCACCGATTTTCCTGCCGAGGTGTCGCCGCTCTCGCGCCGCCGGGACCGCGATCCGGACATCGCCGAGCGCTTCGAGCTCTTCATCGACGCGAAGGAAATTGCCAACGGCTTCTCCGAGCTGAACGACCCTGAGGACCAGGCTGCGCGCTTCCTCGACCAGGTGAAGCTCAAGGACGCCGGCGACCAGGAAGCGATGTATTACGACGCGGACTACGTGCGCGCGCTGGAGTACGGCCTGCCGCCGTGCGCCGGGTGCGGACTGGGAGTGGACCGCCTGGTGATGCTTCTCACCGACAGCCCGAGCATCCGCGACGTAATCCTCTTCCCGCACATGCGCCCCGAGGGCTGATACATCCGGTAACAATCGCTCACGGGTGCCGGTCGGCATTCCACGTAGCCTCGGCGTTGTTCGCAGCATTAAAGGAGAACAACGCAAATGCAAACCACAACTACGCGCCTGCACCCGCTGCTCGCCTTCGCGGCGATCTCGGTGATTGCCCTATCAGCCGTCGGCGTCGCCACCATGGCCGGACTCATTCCGTCCTCCAAGGGACAGGAGAACGCCCTGCAGCTTCCGACCGAGGTCGTGAAGCCGATCGAGCCGGCGATCAGCCATCCGGTTGTCAAGCCTGCCACGCCCAAGCCGGTCGCTCGTCGGACTGCGCCTGCGCCGAAGCCGGTTGAGCCCGTCGCGGATCGCGAGTTCAGCGAGATCGTGGCGCCGGCGCCGGTGGTCGCCCCGGCCCCGGTATCAGCCGAGGCGCCAAAGCCGCAAGTGCTGCCCGGCCAGCTCGCCGTCGTGGAATCGGTGCGCGAGGTGAAGGAGCCCGGCGACGCCAAGGGTGTCGGCGCGATCGCGGGCGGCGTCGTGGGCGGCGTGCTGGGCAACAAGCTCGGCAAAGGAAAAGGCCTGGTCACGGTCCTGGGCGCGGCCGGCGGCGCGTTCGCCGGCCACCAGGTCGAGAAGCACGCGCGCGCCGAAAAGCGCTGGGAGATCGGCGTGCGCCTCGACGACGGTTCGCAGCGCACGCTGTCGAGCGATACCCAGCCGTCGTGGCGCGCAGGCGACCGCGTGCGGCTGGTGAACGACAAGCTGCAGCCGGCCTAGCCGAGCACCTGCTTGAGGAGGGGGCCCATGCGCTCGACCGCGGCGCGCCCTTCCTCGATCGCTTCCTTCGCGCGGTGGTAGTCCATGGTGGCGAAGTCGGGCAGGAGCGGCGTGACCAGAACGTCCGCGGGCTCGCCGGCAAGCCGGCTGCGCGCCACGCGCATCTCGACAATGTCGAGCGACGTCAAGAAGACGTTGAAAATCGACGGGATCGCCGGCTCCTCTTCCTGCTTCACGATCGAGGGATCCTTGGGCTTCTCCTTGCGCAGCCAGCTCGCCGCCATCCGGTCGATCCAGCGCGGTTCCTCGCGCGAGGTCACCTCACGCTTCTTGCTGCGGCGGTAGGGACCGAGCTTGCCCCAGCTGAGATCGACCGCCACCACGAGCTCGGCGCCAAGCGCGCGGCACATGGATACCGGCACCGGGTTCACCAACCCGCCGTCGACGAGCACCGTGCCATCGCGAATCACCGGTGTGAACAAACCTGGCATCGCGCAAGACGCCCGCACCGCCTCCAGCACCTTGCCCTGGCGCAGCCACAGCTCGCGTCCGGACTCCAGCTCGGTCGCGATCGCGCCGTAGGCGATCGGCAGGTCCGAGATGTCGCGATTCTCGAACAGGCCGCCGAAGAGCGTGAAGAGGCGCGTTCCGCGGATCAGGCCGCCCGGCCGCCAAGTCAGATCCATCAGGCGGACCACCGTGGTCCAGGCGAGGCCGGTCACCCATTCCTCGAGGCGGTCAAGCTCTCCTGCAGCGTAGGCGGCGCCCACCAGCGCGCCGATCGAGGTGCCACAGACCAGATCGGGCTTGATGCCGCGCTCCTCGAGCGCGCGGATCACGCCGATGTGCGCCCAGCCGCGGGCGCTGCCCGAGCCGAGCGCGAGTCCAAGGCGAAGTTTGCGCCGCATACCTAGTGAAAAGCCGATTTTGCCAGCCGAAACGTGGTGCTCGGCAAGCGTAGAATCAAATGCTTAGCCGAGGTCGAGCTTGTCCCCGGCCGGGGCTATCGTGGTGCCGATGGCAGACGAAACCGCCCACGCAGACCTGCGGCGCGCCCTGATCGCGCGCCGCCAGGCGATCGCCGAGGAGATCGGCCGCCATCCGCGCCCGGTCACCGGCTGCGACGTGCATTTCAACCGCCTGCTCGAGGAGCGCGCCGCGCTATCCGAGGAAATTGCTCGCCTAGAGGCGCTCGAAGATCGCGGCGATGCCTTGCCCGCCGCCGATGCACATGGTCACTAGCGCGTAGCGCTTCTGCGTGCGCTCGAGCTCGTAGAGCGCCTTCACCGTGAGGATGCAGCCGGTGGCGCCGATCGGGTGACCGAGCGCGACCGCGCCGCCGTTCGGGTTCACCTTCGCCGGGTCGAGCCCCAGGTCCTTGGTCACCGCCATCGCCTGCACGGCGAAGGCTTCGTTCGATTCGACCACGTCCATGTCCGCGGGCTTGAGGCCCGCCTTTTCAAATACCCGCTTCACCGCGGGGATCGGCCCCAGGCCCATGACCTGGGGCTCGACGCCCGCGTGGGCATAGGCGACCAGTCGCGCCATGGGTTTTGCGCCCATCTTCTTCGCGCTTGCCGCCTCCATCAGAACGATTGCCGCGGCGGCATCGTTGATGCCGGAGGCGTTGCCGGCGGTCACCGTGCCATCCTTCTTGAACACGGTCTTCAGTTTGGCGAGGTCGTCCCGGGTTGCGGCAGGGCGGACGTGCTCGTCGGTGGTGAACTGTTCCACGCCTTTGCGCGTCTTGAGCTCAATCGCCACGATCTGCGACTTGAAGTAGCCGGCCTCCATTGCCTTCGCCGCTTTCTTGTGGGACTGGAGCGCGAACTCGTCCTGCTGGTCGCGAGTGAAGCCGTACTTCGCGGCGATGTTCTCGGCGGTGACGCCCATGTGGCCGTGGCCGAACGGGTCGTGCAGCGCGCCGGTCATCGCGTCGACCACGGTCGCGTCGCCCATGCGCTGGCCCCAGCGACCGGCGGGCAGAAAGTACGCTGCGCGACTCATGCTCTCGGCGCCGCCCGCAACCGCGACCTCGCAGTCGCCGAGCATCACGTGCTGCGCGGCGGAGACGATGGCCTGCAGCCCGGAGCCGCACAGGCGGTTGACCGTCAGGCAGGGCGTGCCGACCGGAATGCCAGCCTCGAGTGCCGCCACGCGCGAGAGATACATGTCCCTCGCTTCGCCATGGATCACGCTGCCCATGACGACGTGGCCGACGCGCGCCGGCTCGAACTTCGCGCGCGCGACCGCCTCCTTGATGGCCACCGAGCCAAGCTTCGTCGCCGCGAGTTCCTTGAGGGCGCCGCCGTAGTCGCCGATTGCCGTGCGCGCACCCGAAACCACCACAACCTCTCGATTGCTCATTGCAGTCTCCCGTAGAGATCGTGCGCATCCGCACGATCGACCTTCACGTTCACGAATTCTCCCGGCCTGCCGCCTTTCCCGCCGACGAAGCGCACCACGCCGTCGATCTCCGGCGCGTCTGCGCTCGAGCGGCCGAGGCCGGGCTCGTCGACCAGCACCTGGATCGTGCGGCCAACCTTTGCCTGCAGCTTGCGTGCGCTGATCGCTTCCTGGACCTTCATGAACTGCTCTTTGCGCAAGCGCTTCACCTCGTCGGGCACCGGATCGGGCAGGGCGTTGGCGGCCGCGCCTTCGACGGGCGAATACTCGAAGCAGCCGACACGGTCGAGCCCGGCCTCGTTCAGGAAAGCGATCAGCTGGGAGAAGTCGTCCTCCGTTTCACCCGGGAAGCCGACGATGAAGGTAGAGCGCACCGTGAGGTCCGGGCAGACGCGCCGCCATTCCGCGAGCCGGCGCAGGACCTTCTCGGCGCTCGCCGGGCGCTTCATGAGCTTGAGAATGCGCGGGCTCGCGTGCTGGAACGGCACATCGAGGTACGGAAGCAGCTTTCCCCCGGCCATGAGCGGGATCACTTCGTCGACGTGCGGATACGGGTAGACATAGTGCAATCGGACCCAGACGCCGAGCTCGCCGAGCGCCTTGCACAGCTCGGTCATGCGCGTCTTGGTCGGCCTTCCCCGGACAAATCCAACTCGATAGTTGACGTCGACGCCGTACGCACTAGTGTCCTGCGAGATCACCAGTAGCTCCTTCACGCCCGCGTTTACCAGGTTCTCCGCTTCCTGCATCACCTCGCCGATCGGGCGCGACATGAGATCGCCGCGCATCGAGGGGATGATGCAGAAGGTGCAGCGGTGGTTGCAGCCCTCCGCGATCTTGAGATAGGCGTAGTGCTTCGGCGTGAGCTTGATCCCCTGCGGCGGGACCAGGTCGACGTAGGGATCGTGCGGCTTCGGCAGGTGCGCATGCACCGCCTTCATCACCGCTGGCGTGTCGTGCGGGCCGGTGATGGCCAGCACCGCCGGATGACGGGTTCTGATGAATTCTTGCTTAACCCCCAGGCAGCCGGTCACGATGACTTTGCCATTCTCCGCGAGCGCTTCGCCGATCGCGCCGAGCGACTCCTCGACCGCGGCGTCGATGAAGCCGCAGGTGTTCACGATCACGAGGTCGGCATCGGCGTACGTCTTGGAGGTTTCATAGCCCTCCGCGCGCAGCTGCGTCAGGATCTGCTCCGAGTCGACCAGCGCCTTCGGACAGCCCAGAGAAACGAAACCGACCTTAGGACTTCTCGGTGTCGCTTTTGTTTTGGCTGCCAGAGGGAAAACCGGGGAAGGACAGGCCCGAGAACATGTTGCGCGCCTGGCTCTGCATCTGGTCCTGGAACTGCGCGAACATCTTCTGGCTCTGCTCCATGTAGGCCTGCATCAGGCTCTGCATCGCCGGCCCCTGCAGGTTCATGAACTGCGCCCACAGCTCCTGCGAGGCGCGCGAATTGTCGCCGTACATCTTGCTCGACTGCTCCTGCAGCGTCTTCTGGATGTCCTGGAAGGCGCGGATGTTCTTCTCCAGGTACGTGCCCATCAGGCCCTGCATCGCGTGCCCGTAGAAGCGGATGAGCTGCGCCAGCAGCTCGGAGGAGAACATCGGCACGCCGCCCGACTCCTCCTCGAGGATGATCTGCAGCAGGATCTGGCGCGTGAGGTCCTCGCCGCTCTTCGCGTCGACTACCTGGAAATCCTCCTGCTTGAGCACCATCACCTTGACGTCGGCGAGCGTGATGTAGCTCGACGTCTTGGTGTCGTACAGCCGCCGGTTGGGATACTTCTTGATCAGCCGGAGCTGGTTCTCCATCTTGGAATGATTCGCCTCGGGGAGCGCCACGGGTCGAAATCTACTCCTTAATACATGTGCTGGCCACCGTTGATCGAGATGTTGGCGCCGGTGACGAACGCCGCTTCCTCCGAGCAGAGGTAGATGATGAGGCCCGCGACCTCGTCGGGCTTGCCGAGGCGGCCGATCGGGATCTGCGGCAGGATCTTCGAATCCAGAATCTCCTTCGGGATCGCGGTGACCATCTTGGTGCCGATGTAGCCGGGCGAGATGGTGTTCACGGTCACGCCCTTGCGCGCGACCTCGAGCGCGAGCGCCTTGGTGAAGCCGTGGATGCCGGCTTTGGCGGCCGAATAGTTGGTCTGGCCGAACGCGCCCTTCTGTCCGTTGACGGACGAAACGTTGATCACGCGGCCCCAGCCGCGATCGACCATGCCGTCCATCACCTGCTTGGTCATGCTGAAGCACGAGTCGAGGTTGGTGCGCATCACCGCGTCCCAGTCGGCCTTGGTCATCTTCTTGAAGGTCATGTCGCGCGTGATACCGGCGTTGTTCACCAGGATGTCGATCGCGCCGACCTCGGACTGGATCTGCGCGCACTTGCGCGCGCAATCGTCGTAGTCCACCACGTCCACCGGGAACGCGGCGAACGAGAGGCCGCGGCCTTTCATCTCCTCGAGCCAGGACTTGTACTTCGTGTTGGCGGGCGAATACGTCACCACCACGCGGTAGCCCGCGCCCGCCATCTTGGTGGAAATCGTCTCGCCCAGACCTCCCATGCCGCCGGTGACGACGGCGATGCGTTGCTTTGCCATGACCTCCTCCAGCTCATGTTCTGAGCGCGAGGAAAAGTCTACATCATGTGCATGCCACCATTGACCGAGATGTTGGCGCCGGTGATGTAGCCGGCCTCCTCCGAGGCGAGGAACGCCACCACCGCGGCGATCTCCTCGGGCTTGGCGAGCCTGCCCATCGGGATCGAGGCCACGATCTGGTCGCGGATTTCCTGGCGGATCGCCATCACCATGTCGGTCTCGACGTAGCCCGGCGACACGGTGTTCACCGTGACGCCCTTGCGCACCACCTCCTGCGCCAGCGCCTTGGAGAACCCGGCCATGCCGGCCTTCGCCGCGGAGTAGTTGGTCTGGCCGAACTGGCCCTTGATCGCGTTGACCGACGAGATGTTGATGATGCGGCCCCAGCTGCGCTCGCTCATGCCGTCGATCACCTGGCGCGTGACGTTGAACACGCTGTTCAGGTTGGTGTTGATCACCGCCATCCAGTCGGCCTCGGTCATGCGCTTGAACACCGAGTCGCGCGTGATCCCGGCGTTGTTCACCAGGATGTCGACCGGCCCGATCACCGAGCGCACGTGGTAGAACATCTCGGCGCACGACTCGAACTCCGCGACGTCGCCTTCAGCGGCGTGCACGCGAAAGCCATCCTTGCGCATGTGCTCGAGCCATTCGGCCTTTTTCTCGTAGCCCGGCAGGCAGCCGGCGACCACGGTGTGGCCCGCCCGTCCCAGGCGCCGGCAGATCGCGGTGCCGATTCCTCCCATGCCGCCGGAGACGAACGCGATGCGCTGCACGATCGGCTGCGACTCGTCGCGCCAGGTTTCCGGCTGTTGTACGACTTCCACTTTGCCCATTTTTCTCATTTTCCTTTGCTAACGTTCAACGGCTAAGGCAACCCCCATCCCACCGCCTATGCACAGCGACGCAAGGCCGCGCCTTGCATCGCGCTTCTGCATCTCGTGCAGCAACGTCACCAGAATGCGACAACCCGACGCGCCGATCGGATGACCGAGCGCGATCGCGCCGCCGTTCACGTTGACCTTGGCGGTGTCCCAGCCCATCTGGCGGTTGACCGCGATCGCCTGGGCGGCGAAGGCCTCGTTGATCTCCATCAGCTCGAGGTCCTTTGGCTCCCAGCCGGCTCGAGCAAGCGTGCGCTTGGACGCCGGCACCGGGCCCATGCCCATGTATTTCGGGTCGACGCCGGCCGACGCGAACGACTTGATGCGCGCAAGCGGCTTCAGGCCCAGTTCCTTCATTTTTTTTGAACTACACAAAACTACCGCGGCGGCGCCGTCGTTGATGCCCGACGCGTTGCCGGCCGTCACGGTGCCGTTCTTGTCGAACGCCGGCTTGAGCCCCTTCATGGCCTCCAGCGTCGCGCCGTGGCGCGGGTATTCGTCGTCGGCGAATATCACCGGCCCTTTGCGCGAGGCGATCTCCACCGGGATGATTTCGTCCTTGAACCTGCCGGCCTTCTGCGCGGCCTCGGTTTTTTGCTGGCTGTTGACCGCGAACTCGTCCTGCTCTTCGCGCGTCACCGCGTACTCCTTCGCCACGTTCTCGGCAGTGACGCCCATGTGGTACTGGTTGTAGACGTCCCACAGCCCGTCGACGATCATGGTGTCGACCATCTTCGCGTCGCCCATGCGGAACCCGTCGCGCGAGCCCATGAGCGCGTGCGGCGACAGGCTCATCGACTCCTGCCCGCCGGCCACTACGATGTCGGCGTCGCCGTGCGCGATCGACTGCGCGCCGAGCATCGCCGCCTTGAGTCCCGAGCCGCACACCTTGTTGATGGTCATCGCCGGGATCATGTTCGGCAGCCCGGCCTTGATCGCCGCCTGGCGCGCCGGGTTCTGCCCGACGCCGGCGGCGAGCACCTGGCCCATGATCACTTCGGACACCTGGTCGGGCGCCACACGCGCGCGCTCCAGCACCTTGCGGATGACGAGCGCGCCGAGGTCCGCGGCCGGGGTCCTGGCGAGCGTGCCGCCGAACTTGCCGATGGGGGTGCGGGCTGCGCCGACGATATAGATCTCTTCCATGACTGCCTCCTAATGAATGCGGTGCTTCACGTAGCGGCCGGGCGCGGGCTCGATCGGCTGGTGCTTCGCGCCGCCGGTCTTTGCAGGCGCCTTGCGCCGGCCGCCGGCGTGCTTCGCCAGCCATTCCGACCACCGCGGCCACCAGCTGCCCTGCACCTCGCTGGCCCGGGAAAACCATGCCTCGGGCTCGGCGGGATAAGCATCCGAAACCCAATGGCTGCGGCGGTTTTTCGCCGCGGGATTGATGACGCCGGCGATGTGTCCGCTCGCGCCGAGCACGAACTGCTTTTCATTGCCGCCCAGCAAATTCACGGTCCGGTACGCCGAGCGCCACGGCACGATGTGGTCCTCGCGCGTGGCGAGCACGAAGATCGGCAGCCGCACGCTTCTCAGGTCGACCGGCACGCCGCAATTCACCAGCGCACCGGGCTCACGCAGCCGGTTCTCGAGGTAGGTGTTGCGCAGGTAGTAGCAGTACATCGGCCCCGGAAGGTTGGTGCTGTCCGCGTTCCAGTAGAGCAGGTCGAACGCCGCCGGCTCGCTGCCGAGCAGGTAGTTATTAACTACGTAGGGCCAGATCAGGTCGTTCGCGCGCAGGCTCGAGAACACGAACGCGAGGTCGCGTCCGGACAGAATGCCGCCCGCGCCGATGGTCGCTTCGCGCGTCGCCACGCTCGCCTCGTCGACGAAAAGGCCGATCTGCCCGGTTTCCGAGAAATCGAGCATCGCGGCGAGGAACGTGGCACTCACCACGCGCTGGTCTTTCCTGGCCGAAAGAACGGCCAATGCCGCGCCGAGCAAGGTACCTCCGACGCAGAAACCCAGCGCGTTGACCTGCTCGCTCTTCGTAATCTCCGCCGCCACGCGCAGCGCCTGAAACACGCCAAGCTCGAGGTAATCGTCCCAGCTGTAGCGGCCTTGCTCGCGCTCGACGTTGCGCCAGGAGACCATGAACACCGTGTTGCCTGCGCCCACCGCGTGCGCGACGAACGAGTTCTCGGGCTGCAGGTCGAGGATGTAGTACTTGTTGATGCACGGCGGGATCATGACCAGCGGGCGGCGCGCGACTTCGGCAGTGGTCGCTTTGTACTGGATGAGCTGGATCAGGTCGTTCTCGTACACCACGTCGCCGGGCGTGACGGCGAGGTTGCGCCCGACCTCGAACGCCGATTCCTGCGTCTGGCTGATGCGCTGCTTCTGCACGTCGCCGAGGAGATTGGCGAGCCCGCGCGCCACGCTCTCACCCCGGGTGTCGAGCGCCTGGCGCAGCGCCTCCGGATTGGTGGCGGGGAAATTGGCGGGGCACATCGCGTCGATCCACTGGCGCGCGGCGAAGCGTGCCCGCGCCTTGGCCTGCGGGTCGAGCTCGGCGGCGTCCACCAGCTCGTCCAGGTAGCGCGCGGCGAGCAGGTAGGACTGCTTCAGGTAGTCGTAATAAGGGTTGTCGCGCCACTCTTTCGCGGCGAAGCGCCGGTCGCCGGGCTCGGGCGAGGCGAGCGTTTCGCGCTTGCCCGAAGCGAGCGCGGTCCAAAGCCGCGCCTGCTTCTCGAAGTAGCTGCGTTGCAGCGCCGAGTTGTTCCACGGCAGCGCAGCGGCGGAGGCCGGGGCGCTCGCCAAGACTCGCATCCAGCCCTGGGTCACCTCGTTGCTCGACTGCGCGATTGCCGCAAGCAGGGCATCTGGGGAGCCGGGTTGCATCGCCGGGCGATTTTGCGACGCACAACCCGCCCCGTCAAATAGTTCTTAAACCACTGACGGAGTAGTCCTTTTTACTTAGTGCGGCAGCACCGCACGGACCATGGCGATAGCCCCGATTCCGAGGGCGATAAGCAGGGCTTGGACGGCGGTGTCCTTGAGCTCGGGCCGCCGGTGCAGCCCCGGGATCAGGTCGGCGACCGCGACGTAGATCATGCTCGCCGCCACCACGCCGAGGAGCGCCGGCTCGAGCCCGTCGACGAGCTGCAGGCTGTAATAGCCGAGCACGCCGCCGACCACGGTGGCGAGCGAAGACAGCAGGTTCATCGCGAGCGCGCGCAGCCGCGAATAGCCGGAATGCAGCAGGATCAGGAAGTCGCCCACCTCCTGCGGGATCTCGTGCGCGATGATCGCGATCGCAGTCACTACCCCGAGCTCGGTGCTTTGCAGGAAGGCGGCGGCGATGAGCACGCCATCGACGAAGTTGTGCACAGTGTCGCCGACCACGATCAGGGCGCCGCTGCGGCCGTGGTCGTGAACGTTTGCAGCCCTTTGCTGCGGATGCGGGTCGTGGACTTCGCAGTGCTCCGTATGGCAATGGCGCCAGAGGAGCAGCTTCTCCAGCACGAAGAAGCCGAAGATGCCGCCCAGGATCGAGAATGCGACCTGGTGCGACTCACCGGACTCGAAGGCGTGCGGGATGATCTCGAGAAAGGCCGCGCCGAGCAGTGCGCCAATCGCGAACGACACGAGCATCGGCACCCAGGTGGCGCGCAGCATCAGCGTCGCCGCGGCAAGGCCCGCGCTCAGCGTGCCGCCGGCTACGCTGGCCACGAGAATCCAGCCGAGTGTCATGCGGGCTTCGATTCTACGCTAGCCAGATAAGCGCCCCCATGCGTTCGCTGGTGCGATCGCGACGAAAGGAAAAGAATCGTCCCGGTTCCGAGTACGTGCAGAAACCGCCGCCGGCAACCGCCTTCAAGCCGGAAAGCTTGCTGCGCGCCACCGCGTACAAGTCGAGCAGCCAGTGCCCGGGCCGGGTGGGCGTGAACGCCGCCTCGTAGCCGCGAAACGCATCGCGCACTTCCTCTCCCACCTCGTAGACTCGGGGCCCGATCGCCGGGCCGAGCCATGCGACGAGCTCGCGGCGCGGAACCCGCATCGCGTCGATCGTGGCTTCGAGCACGCCGCCCGCGAGTCCCCGCCAGCCGGCGTGCGCCGCCGCGACGGTGGTGCCGGCCTGGTCGGCGAAAAGCACCGGCATGCAATCGGCCATCTGCACCACGCAGACCCGGTCCGTGGTCCGCGTCACGGCGGCGTCGCCCTCACCCGGTGCATTGCGGTCGAGGTCGATGACTTGCCTGCCGTGAACCTGCTTGAGCCACGCGGGCTCGGCGGGAAGGAGCGCGCGAAGCTCGCGCCTTACCCCCTCGCGCTTGAGATCACCGAGCTCGCGCGTGGTGACGATCGCGCGCACGCGCGCCGGCGCCTGCCAGTCAGGCTTGATCACGCAGGCTCTCGACCAGGCGCTTTAGATCGCGCGGCAAGGGGGATTTCCACGACACGAGCTCGCGGCTGCGCGGGTGCCGCAGCGCGAGCTCCGCGGCGTGCAGCGCCTGGCGCGGAAAGCTCACGCCACGGCGCGTGCCGCGGCGATAGGTTTCGTCGCCAACCAGCGGATGGCGGATGTGCTGGAAGTGCACGCGGATCTGGTGCGTGCGCCCGGTCTCGAGACGACATTCGACGAGCGCGGCGCTCCCGTAGCGCTCGAGCACGCGGTAGCGCGTGAGCGCGGGCTTGCCGCGATGGGTGACTGCCATGCGCGTGCGCGCGCGCACGTCGCGGCCGACCGGCGCGTCGATCGTGCCGCTCGCCGGCGGATCGCCCTGCACCACCGCGAGATAGACGCGCCGCATGCTGCGCTCGGCGAGCTGCTTCACGAGCTCGGCCTGCGCCGATACGGTCTTCGCCACGACCAGCAGCCCGCTCGTGTCCTTGTCGAGCCGATGCACGATACCGGCGCGCGGCACCGCGCCGAGCGACGGCGCGTGCGCAAGCAGCGCATTGAGCAGCGTGCGGTCGGGCTGGCCGGCGCCGGGATGCACCACGAGCCCCGCGGGCTTGTCGATGACGATGAGCTCCGCGTCCTCGTGCACCACCTTGAGCGGCATGCGCTGCGCCTGCGGCGCGGCGGCGTCGGGCACGCGCGGCGGGCGCAAGGCGATGCGCTCGCCGCCCGCGACCGCGTGGTTCGGCGCGAGGCGCTTGCCGTCGACCGTGATGTGGCCGGACTTGAGCCAGGCCTGCAGCCGGTTGCGCGAGTACTGCGGAAACACCCGCGCGAGCGCCTGGTCGAGGCGCAGGCCGCCGAGCGCTGCCGGCACGTCGGCATCCATCGGCGCGCCGAAGGCTGCGTCCCAGTTATAATTTTTTTCCCGCATGCGCTTCCTAATTGTAGTGCTCGCGCTCGGCGCAGCCTTCATTGTCGCCTCGTGCGCCGCCGACATCGACGACGAGACCGCCGGGTGGTCGGCGCAGCGCCTGTACGGCGAGGCCAAGGACGCGATGGGCAACCGGGACTGGCCGCGCGCCATCAAGTACCTGGAGAAGCTCGAGGCGCGCTATCCGTACGGCCGCTTCGCGCAGCAGGCGCAGCTCGAGATCGCCTACGCGCACTGGAAGGACAGCGAGCGCGCTTCGGCGATCGCCGCGGTCGACCGCTTCATCAAGATGTATCCCAACCACGGCAACGCCGACTATGCGTGGTATCTGAAGGGCCTCATCAACTTCAACGACCAGTACGGCATGCTGTCGCACCTCGCCACGCCCGACATGAGCGACCGCGACCCGAAGTCGACCCGCGAGTCGTTCGTCGCCTTCAAGGAAGTGGTGACCCGCTTTCCCGACTCGAAATACGCGGCCGATGCGGCGGCGCGCATGCGCTACCTCGTCAACGCGCTCGCCTCGCATGAGGTGCATGTCGCGCGCTACTACATGAAGCGCGGCGCCTACCTCGCGGCCGCCAACCGCGCGCAGTACGCGATCCAATATTACCCGGAGGCGCCGGCGATCGAGGAAGCCGTGTTCGTGCTGGTGCTCGCCTACGACCGCCTGGGCATGAACGACCTGCGCGACGCGGCCGATCGCGTGATGCGCACGAATTTCCCGGAAAGCCGCTACTTCAAGCCCGGTGCCAGCCGCAAGGATGTGCCCTGGTGGCGGCTATGGGATCCCGACTGGTGAGCAAGACACTGATCATCGGCGCGGCCGGAATGATCGGTCGCAAGCTCTCGTTGCAGTTCTCTAGGGAAGACCTGCTCCTGCACGACGTGGTCCCGTTCGACGGGGCGAGCTTCGTGTCCGATCTCTCGGCGCCCGGCGAGGCGGAAAAGCTGGTCGCCTCGCGCCCAGAGCTGATTTTCCACCTCGCGGCGATTGTGTCAGGCGAAGCCGAGGCGGACTTCGACAAGGGTTATCGCATCAACCTCGACGGAACGCGGCGGTTGTTCGAGGCGATCCGGAAGGTCGGCGACGGCTACAAGCCTCGCGTGGTCTTTACCTCGTCCATCGCCGTGTTCGGCGCGCCGTTTCCCGAGGCGATCGGCGACGAGTTCCTGAACGCGCCGCTCACGAGCTACGGCACGCAAAAGACGATCGGCGAGCTGCTGCTCTCGGACTACAGCCGGCGCGGCTTCTTCGATGGCATCGGTATCCGCCTGCCGACCATTTGCGTGCGGCCGGGCAAGCCGAACAAGGCCGCCTCCGGCTTCTTCTCCGGCATCATCCGCGAGCCGCTCGCCGGGCAGGAAGCGCTGCTGCCGGTGCCGGAAACGGTGCGGCACTGGTTCGCCTCGCCGCGCGCCGCGATTGGCTTCTTACTTCATGCCGCAAAACTCGACACGGCGCAGCTTGGCAACCGCCGTAACCTGAGCATGCCCGGCGTCAGCGCGACCGTGGGGGAGCAGATCGAGGCGTTGCGCAAGGTGGCGGGCGAAAAGGCGGCGCGCCTCATCCGGCGCGAGCCGGACGCGACGATCATGCGCATCGTCGAGGGCTGGCCGCGCAACTTCGATGCGAGACGCGCGCTCGCGCTCGGCTTCCGCGCCGACGCGAGCTTCGAGGACATCATCCGGATTCATGTTGCGGATGAGTTGCAAAAAAGCTCTGCACCTCGGACAAATTCCGCGTGAGCCGCATCGGCGGCAGGCTCTTGAGGATCTGCCGCCCGTAAGCCTTGGAGGCGAGCCGCGGGTCGCAGAGCATCAACACGCCCCGGTCGGTCTCGTCGCGGATCAGCCGCCCCGCGCCCTGCTTGAGGCTGAGCACCGCCTGCGGCAGCTGCAGCTCGGCAAACGCGTTGCCGTTGCGCGCGCGCACCGCCTCGATGCGCGCCGCGAGCACCGGGTCGTCGGGCGGCGCGAACGGCAGCTTGTCGATGACGACCAGCGAAAGCGCGTCGCCGCGCACGTCGACGCCCTCCCAAAACGACTGCGCGCCGAGCAGCACCGCATTGCCGAGCGCGCGAAAGCGGGCGAGCAGCTCACTGCGCGAGCCGGTGCCCTGCACGAGGAGCGGATAGCGCAGCCGGTCGCGCAGCCGCTCGTGGGCCCGGCGCAGCGCGCGCAGCGTGGTGAAGAGCAGGAACGCGCGCCCACCGCTCGCCTCGAGCACGGGCAGCGCGGCGTCGATCACCGCATCGGTGAACGCCGGCTCGTTCGGGTCGCCGGGCAGGCCCTTCGGCAGATAGAGCACCGCCTGGCGCGCGAAGTCGAACGGGCTCGCCCAGCGCGCCGTCGCCGCCTGCGGCAGGCCAAGCTCGCGCGTGAAGTGGCCGAAGTCCTCGCCGACCGCGAGGGTGGCCGAGGTGAATATCCAGGCGCGCGGATGGTCGTCCATCTGCCGGCTGAAGAGCTCGGCCGACGACAGCGGCGTGGCATTCAAGCGCACGGTATGCGCGAAAACCTCCACCCAGCGCACTTCCTCGAGCGGCTCGGTTTCGCGCATGCGCACGAGCGTGGTGAGCGCCGCGCCCGCGCGGCGCGCGCAGGACTCGAGCCCCTCCGAGCGCTCTGCCTGCGCCTCGAGCGGCCCGCGCAGCGTTTTTAGCGCGCTTTGCAGCGCCTGCAGCGCGTCGGCGAAACCCGCCTGCCGCAGCGCCTGGTTCCACGCCATGCGCGTCGCGCCTTCGCCGAAGGCGAGGCGCAGGTTGCGCGCCGCCTTGTCCAGGCGGTTGGCGAGCGCCTCGAGCTCGGCCGAGGCGCCTCCCGCGCTGCGCAGCTCGGCGCGCGCATCGCGCGCGAGATCGACGATCTGCGCGCTCGACACGCTCTCGCCGAAGAAGAGGCGCGCGGTCTCGGGCAGCTGGTGCGCCTCGTCGAACACCACCGTATTGCACGCGGGCAAGAGCTCGGAGATGCCTTCGTCGCGCAGTACCACGTCGGCGAAGAAGAGATGGTGGTTGATCACCACCACATCCGCAGCGAGGGCGTTGCGGCGCGCGCGCATTACGAAGCAATCGCCGTAGTCGGGGCAGCCCTGCCCAAGGCAGTTGTCGCGCGTGGACGTCGCGTGCGCCCATACCGGCGCGTCCTCGGGCAGGTCAGCGAGGTCAGCGCGATCGCCGGTCGCCGAGATCGCCGCGAAGCGCTGGATACGCCGTAACTGGCCCGCTTCATCCGCGGACGGTACCCCCGCCTCTGCCGCGCGGCGCAGCCGGTAGAGGCACACGTAGTTGGTGCGGCCCTTGAGGAGCGCGATGCTCGCGCCGGTGGCGAGCGCGGCGCGCACCGCGGGCAAGTCGCGGTCGAAAAGCTGGTCCTGCAGCGTCTTGGTCCCGGTAGAGACGATCACCTTGCCGCCCGCGAGCAGCGCAGGCACGAGGTAGGCGAAGGTCTTGCCGGTGCCGGTGCCGGCCTCCGCGACCAGGACGCCGGTGCGCTCCATGGCCTGCTGGATGGCGCGCGCCATTTCGACCTGCTGCGGGCGAAGCTTGAATCCCTTGACCGCCGACGCCAGCGCGCCGCCGGCGGCGAAGGCGCGCTCGAGCGCAGCGCTCAGGGCAGCTCCTCGACCTTTACCCAGACGCGACGGGATGCGCTTGCGCGCGCACGGCTTGCCGCCGCGATACCGCGCTCGTCGCGCGCGCTATCCGCGCTGCCGCCGCCGATCTCGGTCCATTCACCGAGCCGGGCGGTGACGGTAGTGGCGAGCCGCTGGCCTTGCACGCTGCCGCTCGCACCGAGCGTCTCCCGTTGCTGGTAGATCTCCATGATTACCTGCCCGCCGGCAAGCCTCGGCACCAGCTCGAAGCCGGATGCCGCCTCCTGGATGAAGGTCTCGCCTTGCACCCGCGCCGGCTGAGAGGCTCCCGTAAAGATTGTCGCCCGGCTTCCCTCCAGGACCTGAACGCGCTGGTCGACGCGCTCGGCCCCGGCGCTGCGCGAATCCGCCGCCGTGATGTCGATGCGGGAGCCGCGGTTGCTGATGGTGCCGCTCGCGCCCAGAGCGCGCCGTTCACGCTCCTCGGCATCGTCGAGCCGGACCAGGATCTGCAACCGGCGCGAGGGACGATCGATGGCTTCCAGGGCGCGCTTGATCTCGGCGACGTTCGATGAGCTCGCGCGCAGGAACAACTGGCCGCGGCTGCCGCTCAGCGTTGCGCCCGGCTCGACCAGCGGCTGTAGCGCGGGCAACACCTGCTCGACCGTGCGGTGGCGCAGCGGAATGATTTCCAAGGCTTGCTGGGCGAATGTTACGCCGGCAAGAGAGGAGAAGGCCGTAGCAGCTACCAGCCGGACCAGGTTCAAGCGATTCATTCCTTTCCATGAACGCGCGATCCTTCGCAGCGTGCACCTGCCCATTATGAGACACGCGGTTCTTGCGCTTGCCTGTCTTGCCTGCTTCGACGCGCGGGCCATGAACGACGGCGCGACTACCGATCGCGACCGGCCCCTTGCGCACGCGCTGCAGGCTATAGGCGTGCAGTACCGGTACGACGGCCGCTCTCCAGAGACCGGCTTCGATTGCAGCGGGCTCGTCGCGCATGTATTCGAACGCGCCTGGGGGGTGCTCCTGCCGCCGCGTACCGGCGCCCTGCGCAAGGTGGGCAAAGCGGTCCAGGCGAAGGAGCTCGAACCGGGAGACTTGGTGTTCTACAACACGCGGAACCGGCCTTTCTCGCACGTCGGCATCTACCTCGGCGACGGGCGCTTCCTGCATGCGCCACGGCCGGGCGGCTACGTTCGCATCGAAAGTTCCGAGACCGCCTACTGGCGGGTGCGCTTCAATGGCGCACGGCGCCTGGATCCACCGAGCTTCTAGCGTCACTCCCTAGAGCAGATGATAGTTATTCTCATTGACGCAATCAATGAGAGCTCTTATCATTTAGGCACCATTCTCCTAGGGATCAACATGCTTGTTTTGTCAGCAAAAAAACTCGCCTTCGCGCTCGCCGGGTTGGCGGTGGCGGCCTTGGCTTGGGGTCAAGAAAACGTAGTTAACGTTTACTCCGGTCGTCATTACCAGACCGACGAGGCGCTGTACGCCGGCTTCACTAAGGCGACCGGAATCAAGATCAACCGCATCGAAGCGGGCGAAGACGCGATCATCGAGCGCATCCGCAACGAGGGTCCGCGCAGCCCAGCGGACGTGATGATCACCGTCGACGCCGGCCGCCTTTGGCGCGCCGAGCAGCTGGGGCTTTTCCAGCCGGTGAAATCCAAGACGCTCGAGGCGCGCATCCCCGAGAGCCTGCGCGAGCCGGCCGGCCACTGGTTCGGCTTCTCCAGCCGCGCGCGGGTCATCGCCTACAACAAGGCGAAGGTGCAGCCGAATGAGATCAAGGCCTACGAAGACCTCGCCGATCCGAAGTGGAAAGGCCGTGTCTGCATGCGCTCCTCGACCAACGTCTACAACCTCTCCCTTATGGGCGCGCTCATCGACCATTTGGGCGAGGCGCGCGCCGAAGCTTGGGCGCAAGGCGTGCGCGCGAACCTCGCGCAGGAACCGAAGGGCGGGGACACCGACCAGCTGAAGGCGGTGGCCGCCGGCCAGTGCGACGTCACGGTCTCGAACCAGTACTACTACGCGCGGCTCGCCCGCTCGCAAAAGCCCGACGAGAAGCAGGCGGCCGAGCGCCTTGGCATCGTACTGCCGAACCAGGCGAGCTGGGGCACGCACGTCAACATCTCAGGCGCCGGCGTGCTCAAGCACGCGCCGCACCGCGAAAACGCGGTGAAGTTTCTCGAGTACCTGGCGAGCGACGAAGCGCAGCGCTATTTCGCCGACGGCAACAACGAATGGCCGGTGGTGCGCAGCGTCAAGGTCGACAACCCGGTGCTCAACGCGCTCGGCGACTTCAAGCGTGACAACCTGAACGTCGCGGTGCTGGGCAAGAACCAGCCCGGCTCGCAGAGGATCTACGACCGCGTGGCCTGGAAGTAGCGCTTGGAGACGTAGATCACCGGCAGCAGCCCCGCCGCTACGATCGCGAGCGACGGGGCTGCGGCTTCCGCCAGACGCTCGTCCTTCGCGAGGTTGTAGGCCTCGACCGCGAGCGTATCGAAGTTGAACGGCCGCAGCGCGAAAGTGGCCGGCAGCTCCTTCAACACATCGACGAATACCAGCAGCGCCGCGGTGGCCAGGCTCGGCGCGAGCAGCGGCACGTGCACGCGCGCGAGAGCCGCGCCCGGGGTGGCGCCGAGCGAGCGCGCCGCGTCGTCCATGCTCGGCGTGATCTTCGCGAGCCCGGCGTTCGTGGTCTGCAGCGACACCGCGAGCAGCCGCACGAGGTAGGCGTAGATCAGCGCAGCAACCGTGCCGGTCAGCAGCAGACCGGGTTTCATGCCGAAGCCTTGCTCGAGCCAGCCGGCGAGCGCGTTGTCCAGCCGTCCGAGCGGCACCAGCACGCCCACCGCGATGACCGCGCCGGGCACGGCATAGCCGAGGCCGGCGACGCGGTTTGCCATTCCCACCAGCGGGCTGCGCGTGAGCCGCGCGGCGTAGGCCAGCACGAGCGCGGCAGCGACGGCGATGAGCGCGGTAAGCGCGGCGATACTGAAACTGTTCGCCATCAGCATGCCCAGGCGCGCCGCGGAAACGGCCTCATCCCACGCCAGCCGGCCAAGGAGCAGCGCAGGAAGCGCAAAGCCGAAAAGCACGGGCGCGGCGCAGGCGATCAGAGCGAGCGCCGCCATGCCGCCGTGCAGCCGATGCGCGCGCGCGCGGCGCGGCGCCGGGCCGTGGTAGGCAGCGCGGCCGCGGTTCACGCGCTCAAGCGAGAGTAGCAGCACGACGAACGCCAGTAGGCACGCCGAGAGCTGGGCCGCTGCCAAGCTGTCGCCCATGGAGAGCCAGGCCTTGAAGATGCCGGTGGTGAACACCTCGAGGCCGAAATACGAAACCGTGCCGAAATCCGCGAGCGTTTCCATCAGCGCGAGCGCGGTGCCCGCGGCGATCGCCGGCCGCGCGAGCGGCACCGCGACGCGGAAGAACGCGCCGAGCGCGCCGTATCCCGCGAGCCGCCCGGCTTCGATCGCGCTGCGCGACAGGTCGTGGAACGCCGTGCGCGCGACGATGTAGACGTAGGGGTAGAGCGCGCACGAGAGCATCACCGCCGCGCCGGGGAGTGAGCGCACCTCCGGAAACCAGTACTCGCGCGCCTGCCAACCGGTCACCTGGCGCAGCATCGTCTGCACGCTGCCCGTGAATTGCAGCCAGTCGGTGTAGGCGTAAGCCATCACGTAAGCCGGCATCGCCAGCGGCAGCAGCAGTGCCCACTCGAGCAGATCGCGTCCCGGGAACCGGTATGCCGTGACGAGCCACGCGCTCACCACGCCGATGGACACGACCCCGCACGTGACGAGCGCGAGCAACAGCGACGTGTTCCCTACGTAGCGCAGCAGCGCGGTCGCGAAGAGGTGCGCCCATGTGTCACCCGTGCCGACGAAAAAGCTCATCACCACCGAAACGACCGGCAGCGCGAGCAGCGCGGCGATCGACAGGGCGATGGCTCCGAGAAAACCTAAATTCTTGTAATTCAACGGCCTGCGATTTTAAGAAGAATGAGAACTATTACTATAATGGGTCCGTGCTGCTTGAGGTCCGCAACCTGCGTCATGCCTACGGCAACCACGAGGTCGTGGTCGGGCTTACGTTCTCGCTTGCGCGCGGCGCGATCGGTTGCCTGCTCGGACCGAGCGGAGGCGGCAAGACCACGGTGCTGCGCTGCATAGCGGGGTTCGAAGCGGCGCAGGAAGGTGAAATCCTCCTGGCCGGCCGAGCCGTCTCCGGCCGTGGCGTGATGGTGCCGCCCGAGCGTCGCCGGATCGGCATGGTGTTCCAGGACTACGCGCTATTCCCGCACCTCTCCGTAGCCGACAACATCGCCTTCGGCCTGCACGCGCTGCCTCAAGCCGAGCGCACGGCGCGGGTACGCGCGCTCGCCGATCTCGTGGGCCTCGCCGCGGCGCTCGACAAGTACCCGCACGAGACCTCCGGCGGCCAGCAGCAGCGCGTCGCGCTCGCGCGCGCGCTCGCGCCGCGCCCGGAGCTGCTGCTCCTCGACGAGCCATTCTCGAACCTCGACATCGACCTGCGCGAGCGGCTCTCGCTCGAGGTGCGCGAGATCATCAAGGCGAGCGGCGCCACCGCCGTGCTGGTGACCCACGACCAGCAGGAAGCTTTCGCGATGGCCGACGAGATCGGCGTCCTGCACGACGGCCGCCTGCAGCAATGGGACAGCCCCTACAACCTCTATCACCGCCCGGCCAACCGCTTCGTCGCCGACTTCGTCGGCCAGGGGGTATTTCTGCCCGCCAGAGCATTACCTGCCGGCAAGCTCGAGATCGAGCTTGGAATTCTCCAGGGAGAATCGCAAGGCAATGGCGAGGTCGAGGTGCTGCTGCGTCCGGACGACGTCGTGCATGACGACGCCGCGCCGACGCGTGCCGAGGTGCTGCACAAGGCATTCCGCGGCGCCGAGATCCTCTATACCTTGCGCCTCGAGAGCGGGCGCAAGGTGCTCGCGCTGGTGCCGAGCCATCACAATCACGCGCTCGGCGAGAAGATCGGCATCCGGCTGGACGTCGATCACGTAGTCGCTTTTCGTCCCGCAAACTAGTCTTCCAGGCCGTATACGGCGCGAACTTCCAGCGCGAATTCCTTGCCGCGCAGCGCCGGCGGAATCGGCACCGCGCGCGCCGCCTGCGTGAACATCTCCAGCGCCTGGCGGTCGAGCACCTCGTAGCCGGAGCTGCCCCTGAGCGTCACCGTCGGCCGGCCGTTCGCCGCGATGGCCACCGCGACCCGCACGTCGCCCTGCCAGTTGTTCTCGCGCGCGAGCGGTGGATAGCGCTTGTGGCGCCGCGCCTCATCGATCAGCTGCACTCGGTACTGATCGCGTGACAGCGCCTCCGGCGCCTGCGCGGGTGACTGCGGCGCAGGTGGGGCCGGCGATTGCGCGGAAGGAGCCGCCGGAGCGGGCTGCGGTTCGACCGCCGCGACCGGCGGCGCGGGAGCCGGCGGCGCGGGCGCAGGCTCGGCGACTGGGGCCGGAACGACCGGCGCGGGCGTGGTTTCGACGCGGGGCGGCGGCTTTGGCGCTTTCTTGGGCGCAGGCGGCGGCTCGCTTTGGACCTCTTTCTGCGCTGGCGCAGGAGCGGGCGCCGGCGCCACGGGCTCGGGCTCCATCAGGCGCGCGATGATCTGCGGCGGGATGCTCGCCGCGCGGCGCGCGGTGTCGATGAGGTCCGGGAAGGCGAAGAGCAGCAGCGCGTGCAGCGCCAGCGATGCGAGGACCGCGTGGTGGAACGTGCGATTGCGGCTATTCGCTGTCACCGCGCAACGCGCGCCAGACCTTTTCCGGGGTCAGCGGCATCTCGAGGTGCGGTACGTCGAGCGCATCGAGCACCGCGTGCACTACCGCTGGAACAGCGCCGATGGTGCCGAGCTCGCCGCACCCTTTCACGCCCAGCAGGTTGGTCTTGCAGGGCACACTTTCATCGAAGCGTGCCTGGAGTGGCGGCAATTGATCGGCGCGCGGTACGCAATAGTCCATGAGCGAGCCCGACACGAGCTGCCCGCTTTCGGCGTCGTAGCGCACTTGCTCCCACAGCGCCTGGCCCGCGCCCTGCGCCATGCCGCCGTGGATCTGACCCTCGACGATCGCGTGGTTGATGATGCGACCGATGTCGTCGCAGCTCGTGAGCGCCGCGAGCGCGACCTCGCCCGTCTCGCGATCGACCTCGACTTCGGCCACCTGCGCGCCGTTCGGCCACGACGGCGTCGAAGGCGTTTGCGTATCGGATACCCGGATCACCCGGGTGGGCTGCCGCGCGGCCAGCTCGGCGAAGGAGACCGAGCGGTCCGTGCCGGAGATACGCAGGCGGCCCTCCCCGAGCTCGAGATCGCCAGGCGCGGCCTCCAGCGCCTCGGCTGCCAGCTGCCTTAGTTGGAGAACAGCCTTGCGGCCTGCAGCCACGACGGCGGAGCCGCCGACGAACGCCGAGCGCGAGCCCACGCTCCCCACGCCGTTCGCCCGGTCGGTGTCGCCTTGCACGATGTTGATCTTCGCCACCGACACACCGAGCAACTCCTCGACCAGCTGCGTATACGTGGTCTCGAGGCCCTGCCCCATCGCCTGCGTGCCGGAGAAAACCGTCACCGTCCCCTCTGCGTCGATCTCGATGTCCACCGTCTCCGTGGGTAACGCGCCGGTCCATTCCAGGTAGACCGACATGCCGCGGCCGCGGAGCTTGCCTGCTCTGGAAGAGCGTTCCCTGCGTCCAGGGAACCCGGCCCAATCCGCCGCCGCCAGCGCGCCTTGCAGCATGCGCTCGAACTCGCCGCTGTCGTAGGTCTCGCCGACGTGCGTCTTGTACGGCAGCTCCTCGGGTCCGAGCAGGTTGCGCCGGCGCAGCTCCACGCGGTCGATGCGCATCTCGCGCGCCGCCTTCTCAAGCAGCCGCTCGATCAGGTAGTTGCCCTCGGGCCGGCCGGCGCCGCGGTACGCGCCGGTCGCCATCGTATTGGTCAGCACGCCCTTGATGCGGTAATCGACCGCCGGAACGCGGTAGGCCGAAGTCGCCACCTTCGCGACCATGGCGAGCGGGATCATGGCCGAGGAGCCGACCGGCACCGCGCCGATGTTGGCGAGCATCTCCATGCGCAGCGCGAGGATCCGTCCGTCGCGATCGAGCGCAAGCGCCGCGCGGTAGTGCTGGTCGCGCGCCATGTGCGCGGCGAGGAACTCCTCGGAGCGGTCGGCGCGCCACTTGACCGGGCGCCCGAGCTTGCGCGCGGCATAGCACACCAGGGCCTCCTCGGGCGTGAGCCCGGTCTTCATGCCGAAGCCGCCGCCGATGTCGCCGTTCACGACGCGGAAGCTCGCCGGCGGCGCCGCGAACAGCGCGCCAAGCAGGTCGCGCGCGGCGGTCGGAGTCTGGTTCTGCGTGTAAAGCGTGGTGCGGCCCGCGTCGTGCACGCCGATCGCGCAGCGAGGCTCCATGGCCATCGCGTTCAGGCGCTGGTTATGCAGCTCGAGTTCGGTGACGTGCGCCGCCTTGGCGAACGCTTCCTCAACCTGTTGAGGATTGCCGTAGGCCGCGACCGCCGCGACATTCCCGCTCGCCTGCTCCCAAAGCAGCGGCGCACCCGGCTCGATGGCCTTTCTTGGATCCACCACCGACGCAAGATCGTCGTATTCGATCTCGACCCGCTCGGCCGCGTCCTGCGCCTGCTGTCGCGTCGCGGCCACGACGGCCGCGACCGGCTGGCCGACGTAGAACACCTTGCCCTCGGCGAGCGGCGTGCGCGGCGGCGCGGCCATCGGCGAGCCGTCGGCGCGCTTGAAGAGCGGCGGAAACGGAATGTGCTTCACGCCGTCGGCGCGCAGCTCGGCCATAGAGTACCCGGCGATGACGCCGGGCGATTTCAAGGCCGCGGAAAAATCGACTCCCAGAATCCTCGCGTGCGCGTGTGGAGAGCGCACGAGCACCATCCAGGCGAGCCGTTCGAACTCTCGATCGTCGCTGAAGACTCCTGTGCCGAGGAGCAGGCGCTCGTCCTCGAGGCGCTTCTGCGAGCGCGACGCGCCGAAGCGCGCGGACGCGGGATCGAACTGCACCTGCAGGGCGGGCGCACTCATTCCAACTCGTCCAAAAGGTGCGGAAACATCAGGTCGGCAAGAATGTGCCAGCGATGCGGATGGCGTGCGAACTGTGTCACGCGGCCACGCTTTAAATGATGTTCGCGAGGCTTACGCCGCCTGGCCTTGAGCGGTACCGTGGCTTCGCGGTCCACTTCCAGACCGAAGGGAGAAATGATATGTCGCACCTTGTTCGCATCGCAGCCCTGCTCGCAGCGTTCGCCGCCGCCGGCTGCATCAGCAACGCCGAGGTCAGCCCGACCAGCGCCGTCTCGACGGAATCCTCGTCCCTCTATGCCGAGATGCACGCGGCGATTCCGGCTGCCGCCCGGGACAACGTTCTCGAGTACCACTGATCGCATTCAGTGCCAGCGCGGCGTCCGGGCAATCGCTCGGGCGCCGCACGCATTTTGGGAAATCTGGCGGAGAGAGAGGGATTCGAACCCCCGGTACGGATAACCGTACAACAGATTTCGAGTCTGCCGCATTCGACCACTCTGCCATCTCTCCGCGGTCGAACATGAATGCGCGAACCGCGGATTTTATCAGGCGCGGCGCGCGATCCGGTCCTGGCCGCCCATGAACGCACGCAGGGCGGCCGGCACGGTGACCGAACCGTCGGCGTTCTGGTAGTTCTCCAGGATCGCGACCAGCGTGCGGCCGACCGCGAGTCCCGAGCCGTTCAGCGTATGCACTAGCTCCGGCTTGCCTTTCTCGTTGCGGAAACGCGCCTGCATGCGCCGCGCCTGGAAGGCCTCGAAGTTCGAGCACGAGGAGATCTCGCGATACGCGTTCTGGCCGGGCAGCCAGACCTCGAGGTCGTAGGTCTTCGCGCTCGAGAAGCCAAGGTCGCCGGTGCAGAGCGACACCACGCGGTAGGGCAGCTCGAGATTCTTCAGGATCGCCTCGGCGTGCCCGGTGAGCGCCTCGAGGACTTCGTACGACTGCGAGGGGTGGGCCACCTGCAGGATCTCCACCTTGTCGAACTGGTGGTTACGGATCATGCCGCGCGTGTCCTTGCCGGCCGAGCCCGCCTCCGAGCGGAAGCACGGGGAGTGGCAGACGAACTTCAGCGGCAGCGCTTTCGGCTCGACGATTTCGTCGCGCATGAAATTGGTCACCGGGTATTCGGCGGTCGGGATGAGGTAGAGCTCGCGGCCCTCGACCTTGAACAGGTCGCCCTTGAACTTGGCCAGGCTCTGGACGCCGTCGGCGCACTCGGCGCTCACCATATACGGCGCATAGACCTCGGTGTAGCCGTGCTCGCGCGTATGCACGTCGAGCATGAATTGCGCGATGGCGCGGTGCAGGCGCGCGATCTCGCCGCGCATCACCACGAAGCGGCTGCCAGCGAGCTTGGCGCCGGTCGCGAAATCGAGCCCGCCGAGCGCTTCGCCCACATCGACGTGGTCCTTCACCGGAAAGTCGAAACGGCGCGGCTCGCCCCAGCGCCGCTCCTGGCGATTGTCCTCCGAAGAAGCGCCGACCGGGACCGAGTCGTGCGGGATGTTCGGCACGCGCTTGAGGAAATCCTGGAACCCCTGCTGCAGGACCACGAGCTGCTGCTCGGATTTCTCGAGCAATCCCTTGAGCTTCTCGCCCTGCTCGAGCAGCGGCGCCACGTCCTGGCCTTTCGCCTTGGCCTGGCCGATGTCCTTCGCGATGCGGTTGCGCGAGGCCTGAGCCTGCTCGACCGCGGTCTGCAGCTGCTTGCGCGTCGCTTCGAAGCGCTCGAACTGCTCGGCGTCGAACGCGCCGGGGCCGCGCGTGGCCAGGCGCCGCGCGACCTCCTGCGGATTCTTGCGCAATAGCTGGATGTCGATCATCGGCGCTTGTTGGCCGCTTCCTCGTTGCGGTGGCGCAGCTCCTGGAGCCTCATGCGAATCTTCTCTTCCAGCCCGCGCTCGGTTGGGCGGTACCACTGCACCGGGGGCATCCCCTCGGGAAGATAGTGTTCGCCCGCGGCGAAAGCGTCCTGCTCGTCGTGCGCATAGCGGTACTCTTTTCCGTAGCCGAGGTCCTTCATCAGGCGAGTGGGTGCGTTTCGGAAATGCAACGGCACGGGCCGCGTGCCGTCCCGGGAAACGAAATCGCGCGCGGCATTATAGGCTTCGTACACCGCATTCGATTTCGCCGCCACCGCCAGATAGAGCACGGCCTCGGCAAGCGCGAGCTCGCCTTCCGGGCTGCCGAGGCGCTCGTAGGTCTCGCACGCGTCGAGCGCTACGCGCAGCGCGCGTGGATCGGCGAGGCCGATGTCCTCCACCGCCATGCGCACCAGCCGCCGGCCGATGTAGAGCGGATCGGCGCCGCCGTCGAGCATGCGCACCATCCAGTAGAGCGAGGCGTCGGGATCCGAGCCGCGCACCGCCTTGTGCAGCGCCGAGATCTGGTCGTAGAACTGCTCGCCGCCCTTGTCGAAGCGCCGCAGGTTCTTCGCCAGCGTCTGCTCGAGGAACGCGGCGTCGATCTGCTCGACTCCGGTATTCAGCAGGATCTCGACCGCGTTCAGCAGCCGCCGCGCGTCGCCGTCGGCGAAGCCGACGAGCCGCGCGCTTGCCGCCTCGTCGAGTCGAATTCCGGTTTTCGAAAGCAGGATCTCCATGTCGTCCGGGCCGAGCGGCTCCAGGACATACACCGTGGCGCGCGAAAGCAGCGCGCTGTTCACTTCGAACGACGGATTCTCGGTGGTGGCGCCGACGAAGGTGAGCAGCCCGCGCTCGACGTACGGCAGGAAGGCGTCCTGCTGCGCCTTGTTGAAGCGGTGCACCTCGTCGACGAACACGATCGTCCGCCGGCCCGCCTTGCCACCCGTTCCGGCGAGCGTATGCTCGGCCGCCTGCACCGCTTCGCGGATGTCCTTGACGCCCGAGAGCACCGCCGAGAGCGCGATGAACTCGGCGTCGAACGCCTTCGCCATCAGGCGCGCGATGGTGGTCTTGCCCGAGCCGGGCGGGCCCCACAGGATCATCGAGTGCGGCTTGCCCGACTGGAACGCCAGTCGCAGCGGCTTGCCCGGCCCGATCAGATGGCGCTGGCCGACGACCTCGTCGAGGGACTGCGGGCGCAGCGCGTCGGCGAGCGGTGCCGAAGGCTCCCGCTTGCCGAACAGATCGCTCATTTTTCCCCTAGGACGTCGGCGCCCTTCGGCGGCTCGAAGCGGAACTCCGACTTGTCCACCTTGGGATTGCGCCGGAGATTCGAGAAGCGCAGCGTGGTGAGCTGGCCGAAGTGGTCGACGAGCTCCATGGCGCGCAGCCCTTCGGCGTCGAATCCCATGCGCACGCGCTCGAACCCGGCCTCGCGCTCGCGCGGCGTGGCCTCGAGCCATTCGAGGCCCGCTTTCGCCCCCGCCTCGGAAAACTCGAACGCCTTCTCCACGTCGGTCGAGCCGGCGAGCAGCGCCGCCGGGGTCGAGCCGAGCGCGCGCGAAAGCTTGCGCACCGTGACCTGGTTCAGGTCGCGGTCGTGGATCCAGACGCGCTCGCCGTCGCCGACGATGACCTGGTCCACCGGCTTGGCGTACACCCAGCGGAACAGGCCCGGGCGCTGGAACACGAAGCTGCCTTTCGATTCCTGGGTCAGCTTGCCGGCGCGGTCGTGCACCTTCTGCTCGAAATCGGCGCGCGCCGACTGCGTGCCGCGCACGAAGGTCTTGAAGCGCTCGAGCGCGCCCGCGTGCGCGCAGCTCGCCGCTAATGCCAGGCCGATTGCAATCAGGAATCTCATGAAAACCTACTCCGCCTTGGCGGGGACCAGAACCTCGCGGTTGCCGTTGGACTGCATGGCCGACACCATGCCGGCGCGCTCCATGTCCTCGATCAGCCGGGCGGCGCGGTTGTAGCCGATGCGCAGGTGGCGCTGTACCAGGGAGATCGAGGGGCGACGGGTACGCAACACGATTTCGACAGCCTGATCGTACAAAGGATCCTTCTCCCCGGCCGGCACGCCGTCGAGCGCCGCGGCTTCCTCGTCGGCCGCAGGCTCGAGGATCTCGCCCAGGTACTCGGGCTTGGCGAGCGACTTGAGGTACTCGACGACCTTGTGCACCTCGTGGTCGGCGACGAAGGCGCCGTGCACGCGCTGCGGCAGGCCGGTGCCGGGCGGCAGGTAGAGCATGTCGCCCGCGCCGAGCAGCGTCTCGGCGCCCGACTGGTCGAGGATGGTGCGCGAATCGACCTTGGAGGAGACCTGGAAGGCGACGCGCGTGGGAATGTTGGCCTTGATCAGCCCGGTGATCACGTCGACCGAGGGCCGCTGCGTGGCGAGCACGAGGTGGATGCCGGCGGCGCGCGCCTTGCCGGCGAGGCGCGCGATCAGCTCCTCGACCTTCTTGCCGACCACCATCATCAGGTCGGCGAGCTCGTCGATCACCACCACGATGTGCGGCAGCGGCTGCAGCTTCTGCGGCTTGTCGGGCTCGGGTGAGAACGGATCGTCGATCTTGCGCTCGGCCACCTTGTGGTTGTAGCCCGAGAGGTTGCGCGCGGCGATCCAGTTCATCAGCTTGTAGCGCCGGTCCATCTCGGCCACGCACCAGCCGAGCGCGTTGGTCGCCTGCTTCATGTCCGTGACCACCGGGGCGAGCAGGTGCGGGATGTCCTGATACACCGAGAGCTCCAGCATCTTCGGATCGATCAGGATCAGGCGCACGTCGCGCAGCTCGGACTTGTAGAGCAGCGACAGGATCATCGCGTTCAGCGCCACCGACTTGCCGGAGCCGGTCGTGCCGGCGACCAGCAGGTGCGGCATGCGCCCGAGGTCCGCGACCACCGGATGGCCGGCAATGTCCTTGCCGAGCGCGAGCGCGAGCGGCGAATGCAGGCCGTGGTAGGGCTCGGAGCCGAGGATCTCGGAGAGACGCACGGTCTGGCGATGCGGATTGGGGATCTCCAGGCCCATGCACGACTTGCCGGGGATGGTCTCGACCACGCGGATCGACACGACCGAGAGCGCGCGCGCCAGATCCTTCACCAGGTTCACGATCTGGCTGCCCTTCACGCCGACCGCAGGCTCGATCTCGTAGCGCGTGATCACCGGCCCGGGGTAGGCGGCCAGCACCTTCACCGAGACGCCGAAGTCGGAAAGCTTCTTCTCGATCAGCCGCGAGGTGAACTCCAGGGTCTCGGCGGCGATGCTCTCGCCGCCGCCGGTCGCCTCGTCGAGCAGCTTGAGCGGCGGCAGCGGCGTGTCGGGCAGGTGCTCGAAGAGCGGCGCCTGCTTCTCCTTCTGCGCGCGCTCGGACTTCTTGATCTCGGCCACCGCGGGCTCGATGCGCAGCGGCGGATGGTCCTCCTCGCGCCGCTTGTCGTGCTCGACCATCGCTTCGCGCTCCACGCGCGCGCGGCTGCCGAGCTTGCGGTCCCGGCGCCGCTCCCAAGCGCCGAGGGCGGCCAGGTAGGCCTTTTCGAACAAGCCGCCGACCGCCTCGAAAATGGTCAGCCAGGAGACGCCAATGAAGAGGCTCAAGCCGATCGCCGCGACCGTCAGCAGCGCGAGCGTGGCGCCGGTGAAGCCGAGCGCGCTGGAGAGCGCGGCGGCCGACACCTCGCCGAGCAGCCCGCCCGGCGCGAGCGGCAGCTCGGCGCTCAGGCTGTGGAGCCGCAGGCGCTCGAGCGCCGCGCTCGACAGCAGAAGCAGCGTAAACCCGGCCGCTGCGGCTGCGAGCCGCACCCCGTCCATCCGCCGATAGCCCCAGATCACCAGGTACACGCAGAGCGCGACCCACCAGTAAGCCGAGAGGCCGAAGACGTAGAGCAGCAGGTCGGCGAGCCAGGCGCCGAACGCGCCGCCGGCGTTGCGCGCCACGCTGTCGGTCGCGCTATGCGACCAGCCGGGGTCCGAGCGCTGGAAGGTCGCGAAGACGAGCAGCAGGTACAGCGCGGCCGCGACCAGGAGCAGCCATTTCGCTTCGCGCAGCAGGCCGGCCAGCTTGGCCGGAAGGGGGGCGCCTTTGCTCGCTACGCGCAGGGTGGACTATCCCGTTACTCCGGGAGCATGATCGTGTCGCGCAGCACGATGGTCGAGCCGCGCATCTCGATGTAGCCGCCGGTCTGCAGGTCCTTCATCACCCGGCTCACCATCTCGCGCGAGGCGCCGATCATCTTGGCGATGTCCTGCTTCGGCAGGCGCTTGGTGACCACCTTCTCGCCGTCGACGTTCTCGGACATGTCGAGCAGCAGGCGCGCGACCCGGCCGTAGACGTCGAGCAGCGCGAGGCTGCCGATCTTGCGGTCGGCCTCGCGCAGCCGCTTCACCAGGCCGCGCATCACCGCCATCGTCATCTCGAAGTTGTCGGCCAGGCACTTCTTGAAGTCGCGCTTGGCGATCGACAGCAGCTCGCAGGGCTCGATCGTGATCACGGTCGCCGAGCGCGGCTCGTCGTCGATCAGCCCCATCTCGCCGAAGAACTCGCCCGCCCCCAGGATCGAGAGGATCACTTCCTTGCCCTCGGAGTCGCTCATCATCACCTTGAGGCGCCCGGAGAGCACGATGTAGAGCGAATCGGTCGGATCGCCGCCGGCCATGATGGTGGTCGAGCGCGGCGCGCTCTTGCGCGTTACCACCATGGTGAGCATGCGCAGCTGCTCTTCGGGGCAACTCGTGAATAGCGGAACGGTCTTGAGGACCGCGGTCGACACCGTACTAGCCATGAACGAAATGTTAGCATTTCTGCAAATGGCGACACGGCATGCCCGGCTGCTGATTCTCGGCTCCGGCCCGGCGGGTTATACCGCCGCGGTTTACGCGGCGCGGGCGAACCTGAAACCAGTGCTGATCTCGGGCGTGGCGCAGGGCGGCCAGCTGATGACCACCACCGACGTGGACAACTGGCCGGCCGACGCCGAAGGCGTCCAGGGACCGGACCTGATGCAGCGTTTCCAGAAGCACGCCGAGCGTTTCGAGACCGAGGTGATCGCCGACCAGGTCCACACCGCGCGGCTGAAAAGCCGCCCGTTCGTGCTCGAGGGAGACGGCGCGACCTACACCTGCGACGCCCTGGTGATCGCCACCGGCGCGACCGCGAAATACCTCGGGCTGCCCTCGGAGCAGAAATACATGGGGCGCGGGGTCTCGGCCTGCGCCACCTGCGACGGCTTCTTCTTCAAGGGCCAGGACGTGGTGGTGGTCGGGGGCGGCAATACCGCGGTCGAGGAGGCGCTCTACCTCGCCAACATCTGCTCGAGCGTGGTGCTGGTCCACCGCCGCGACCGGTTCCGCGCCGAGAAGATCATGGTCGACAAGCTGATGAAGCGCGTGGCCGAGGGCAAGATCCGGCTGGAGCTCGATTCGGTGGTGGACGAGGTGCTCGGCGATGCCGGCGGCGTAAGCGCCGTGCACGTAAGAAACCTGAAAGGTGGCGCCGCCAAGACCATCGCCGCGAAGGGATTTTTCGTGGCGATCGGCCACACCCCGAATACCGGCATCTTCGCCGGGCAGCTCGAGATGAAGGACGGGTACATCATCACCCGCGGGGGTCGCGAGGGGTTCGCCACCGCCACCAGCGTCGCCGGCGTGTTCGCCGCCGGCGATGTGCAGGACCACGTGTACCGCCAGGCGGTCACCAGCGCGGGCAGCGGCTGCATGGCCGCCCTCGACGCCGAGAAATTCCTCGATGGCGTGGCCGCCTGACAAGGAGGACTGGCAGGCGGGCGTCGAGCCGCTGCCCGAGCCGCGCCGCCGGGCGTTGCCGCGACCCCGGCCGGCGCCGCTCCCGCGCGAGACCTGGCGCGACGAGCGTGCCGCGCTCGCCGAGTCGCTCGGCCCGATGTCGCCCGAGCAGTCGCTCGAGTCGGGCGAAGAGCTGGCCTTCGTGCGCGGCGGCTACGCGCCGGGGGTGCTGCGCAAGCTGCGCCGCGGCCACTGGGTGGTCGAGGCGAGCCTCGACCTGCACGGCCTGAACCGCGCCGAGGCGGCGGCCGCGGTGCGCCAGTTCCTGCGCGAGTGCCGCGCCCGGCGTCTGGGCTGCCTGCGCATCGTGCACGGCAAGGGGCTCGGCTCGCGCAACCGCGAGCCGGTGCTAAAGGGGAAGGTCTACCACTGGCTGAAGATGCGCGACGAGGTCCTAGCCTTCGCGCAGGCGCCGAGCGCGCACGGCGGCGCGGGCGCGGTCCTGGTGCTGCTTAAGACCTAGACCGCAGCTTCGTTGGTCTCGCCGGTGCGGATGCGCACCACGTGCTCGACCGAAGTGACGAAAATCTTTCCGTCGCCGATCTTGCCGGTGCGCGCCGAGCGCACGATCGCGTCGATCGCGCTTTCCACCTGGTTGTTGGCGACCACGACCTCGATCTTCACCTTGGGCAGGAAGTCGACCACGTACTCGGCGCCGCGGTAAAGCTCGGTGTGGCCCTTCTGCCGACCGAAGCCCTTCACCTCGGTCACGGTGAGGCCGGTCACGCCGACCTCGGAAAGCGCCTCGCGCACTTCGTCGAGCTTGAACGGCTTCACGATGGCTTCGATCTTCTTCATGCCCTGGTCCTCCGCGATGGCGGCATTGTACAGCCTACAAGGGTCATAGAATCGGCTCCATGGCGCTCGCCGCGCTCCGCTTCGGCTACGGGAAGCTCTTGATGCTGCTCAAGCGCCGCGCGCGAGCGCTGGAGGTTTTCAGTGCCGTGACGCGCGCCGATCCGTGCCACGGGCGCGCCTGGAGCTCGGTCGGCTTTCTGCTGGCCGAGCGCGGCGAGCTCGAGTCCGCGATCGAAGCGTTCGAGCGCGCCCATGCCCTCGACCCGTCGGACGCGGCCACGCATTTCAATGTCGCGTTCCTCCTGCAGCGCCTCGGGCGCCACGCGGAGGCACTCCCCCGCTTCGAGCGCGCGCTCGAAGCCGACCCCGGCCTGGAGCGCGCCCGGCGCGGGCTCGAGCGCTCGGCGGCCGCGCTCGGAGGCTAGGCTTGGAGAGCGTCCGGGTCGTCGATTCGCTCAGGGGCGTCGACGCGGCGGAATGGAACGCGCTTGCCGGGCGCCAGCCCTTCGTGCGCCACGAGTTCCTCTCGGCGCTCATCGAGACCGGCTGCGCCGCCGCCGCCACCGGCTGGGCGCCGCGCTTTCTCCTGGTGCGGCGCGCGGGCGCGCTGGTCGGCGCGATGCCGCTCTTCGCCAAGTCGCACTCTTACGGCGAATACGTGTTCGACTGGGCGTGGGCCGACGCGCACCAGCGCCACGGCGTCGAGTACTACCCCAAGCTGCTTGGCGCAATTCCCTTTACGCCGGTGCGCGGGCAACGGCTGCTGGGCAAGGAGAAGGACCTGCTCGTCGAAGCCGCCCTCGAGCTCGCGTGCGACCTGTCCTCCCTGCACGTGCTGTTTCCGGCGGAAGACGAGCTGCCGGCGCTCCTGCGCCACGGCATGATGCTGCGCCGGACGGTGCAATTCCACTGGCGCAACGCGGGCTACGCGACCTTCGAGGATTTCCTGCGCCGCATGACGCACCAGCGGCGCAAGAACATCCGCCAGGAGCGCCGCAAGGTGCTCGCGGCCGGCGTCACCTGCTCGTGGCTGGAGGGCGGCGCGATCGAGCGCCGGCACTGGGAATTCTTCAACCGCTGCTACCGCCGGACCTACGCCGAGCACCGCTCGAGCCCGTATCTCAGCCTCGATTTCTTCCTGCGCCTCGGCGCCGCGCTGCCGGAGAACCTGCTGCTCGTGATCGCCGAGCGCGCCGGCCGGCCGATCGCCTGTTCCTTCTTCCTGAAAGACGAAGGCACGCTCTACGGGCGCTACTGGGGCGCCCTCGAGCATGTGCCGCTGATGCACTTCGAGTGCTGCTACTACCAGGCGATCGAGTACGCGATCACGCGCGGCATGAAGGTGTTCGAGGGCGGCGCCCAGGGCGAGCACAAGATCTTCCGCGGCCTGCTGCCGGTCGAGGGGCCTTCTGCGCATTGGCTCGCGCACCCGAGGTTTGCGCGCGCGGTGGAGGATTTCCTGCAGCGCGAGGGCGCCGGGATCACGCGTTACGTCGACGAGCTATGCGAACATAGCCCGTTCAAGCAACCGCAAGAGGAGAAGTGAGCAATGAGGCTGAAGGACAAGGTCGCCATCGTCACCGGCGCCGGCTCCGGATTCGGCGCGGGCATCGCGCAGCGCTTCGCCGCGGAAGGCGCGCGCGTGATCGTGAACGACGTGAACCCGGGCGGTGAAAAAGTCGCGCGCGCAGTCGGCGGCACGTTCGTGCAAGCCGATGTGACGAAGAGCGACGATTGGGCGAGGCTGGTGCGCGCCGCCGGCGACAAGCTAGACATCGTCGTCAACAACGCCGGCTGGACGCATCGCAACAAGCCCTACCTCGAGGTGACCGAGGCCGAGTTCGACCGCGTCTACGCGGTGAACGTGAAAAGCATCTACCTCTCGGCGATGCACGCGGTGCCGGTATTCCGCAAGCGGGGTGGCGGCTGTTTCGTCAACATCGCCTCGACCGCCGGCATCCGTCCCCGCCCCGGCCTGACCGTCTACAACAGCTCCAAGGGAGCGGTGATCACGATGTCCAAGTCGATGGCGGGTGAGTTCGGCAAGGACCGCATTCGCGTCAATTGCGTCAACCCGGTGTTCAGTCCGGAGACCGCGCTCTCGGCGGACTTCGCCGGCGGCACCGTCAGCGAAGAGGCCAAGGCCCGGTTTCTCGCCACCATCCCCCTCGGCCGATTCTCGACGCCGCTCGACGTCGCCAACGCCTGCCTCTACCTGGCTTCGGACGAGGCCAGCCTGATCAGCGGCGTGTGCATCGAAGTCGACGGCGCGCGCTGCGTCTAGGAGGCTTTTTTCAAGCCACCGAGCAAGGCCGCGACTTGGGGTCGTTTACGCCGGGGGTGCTGCGGAGGTTCCTGATTCGCTGCGGGGGCTGGGGCTGCGGCGGTGGTCGCGGGTTCGTAGGGACGGGAAAAGATCGGATCAGCCGGCCGTTTCGGCGGGGTGCCCGCCGTGGGCCGGCGCTCCTTCTCCCTGCGCGAGGGCTGGTCCCCCATCATCGTCGCAACGCTCGGGCCGCTCGGTCCGAAGTTCGGGATCAGGACTCGCTCGATACGTTTCTTGATCAGGCGCTCGATCGCCGCCATGGCGTCGTGGTCCTGCGGCGCGACGAGCGAGATTGCCTCGCCCGGCAGCCCGGCGCGGCCGGTACGGCCGATGCGGTGCACATAGTCCTCGGGCGAGTGCGGCACGTCGAAGTTGATCACCTGCGGCAGGCCCTCGATGTCCAGCCCGCGCGAGGCAACGTCGGTCGCCACGAGCACCGTGGTCTTGCCCGACTTGAAGTCGGCGAGCGCGGCTTCGCGCTCGGCCTGCGACTTGTCGCCGTGGATCGCGTCGGCGTGGATGTGGTCGCGCCGCAGCTGGTGCGCGAGCCGGTTCGCGCCGATGCGGGTGCCGGTGAACACCAGCACCTGGCGCAGGCCGCGCGTCTGGATCAGGTAGGCGAGGAGCTCGCGCTTCTTCTCGCGCGCCACGGGATGAAGCACGTGCGTCACGAGATCGGCCGCGGCGTTGCGCGCCGCGACCTGGACTTCGGCGGGGTTGCGCAGCAACGTCTTCGCCAGCGTACGGATCTCGTCGGGAAAGGTCGCCGAAAAGAGCAGGTTCTGTCGCTCGCGCGGTAGCAGCGCGATGATGCGCTTGATGTCGGGCAGGAAACCCATGTCGAGCATGCGGTCGGCTTCGTCCAGCACCAGCACCGACACCTGGTTGAACATCACCGTCTTGTTCTGCACGTGGTCGAGCAGGCGCCCCGGCGTGGCGACGAGGATCTCCACCCCTTTGCGCAGCTGCTCGATCTGCGCGTTCATGTCGACGCCGCCGTAGACCACCGTGCTGCGCAGCGGCATGTTCTTCCCATAGTCGCGGAAGCTCTCGGCGACCTGCACCGCGAGCTCACGCGTCGGCGCGAGTACCAACGCGCGCACCGGATGGCGCGCCGGCGATGCCGAAGTGCTCGCGAGCGGCGAAAGGCGCTGCAGAATCGGCAGTGCGAACGCCGCCGTCTTGCCGGTGCCGGTCTGCGCGCCGGCCATCAGATCGCGCCCGCTCAGCACGAGCGGGATCGCCTGTTCCTGTACCGGCGTGGGCTTGGTGTAACCGAGTTCCGCGACGGCCGCGGCGAGCGGCGGGATTAAGCCGAGTTGGTCAAAAGCTGAAGCGATAATATTGAATTATAAGTCAGTTGAGCGTACGCACGCGCTCGCCGCCTTCCTGCGCCTCGGTTCCGGGTAGCTTGAGCTCCATGTCCCAGTCGCTTTTCTTCACCGCCGACTGCAGAAGCCGGCACACCGAGTGAAGCAGCACCGAGTCGAACGTGAGCGTGATGCCCTGCCCCTGCGCGGGATGCAGCGCGACGACCGGCTGGCCGTTGCGGTCATGCCCGGTCTGGATGCGGGCGAGCAGCAAGGGCACTTCGCCGAGCGGGCGCTCGCTGCCCGCAGCGTCGTAGGGCTTCGAAAAATCGGCCTTCGACACCGCGTGCTCGTGCTCCAGGCCGAGCAGCGCCTTCCTCGCCTCCGGATTCGCCTGGGTGCGGATGCGCGGGCTCGCTTCCTCCGCGAGCTTGACGAGCAGCGGCCAGAGCAGCTTGACGAAGCGGCGCGTGAGCGCGAGGCGCAGCTCGACGCCCTCGCTCGTCGCCACCAGCATCAATAGCCGGTCCTGCTCGGCGTCATAATCGACCTTCAGCTGGTGCAGGCGCATGGAGGAAGTGTATATGGCCACGCTGGTCGAGGCTATCGGAGCCGCCCAGATCGCCGTGGTGCGCGAACTCTTCGCGGAGTATGCGCGCCTGGTCGACGAGCCGTGCTGCTTTGCAGATTTTGACCGGGAGCTCGCAGGGCTTCCCGGCGAGTATCGGCTGTTGCTCGCTGATCCGGCCGCGGGCTGCGTCGCGGTCCGTTTTCTCGGCCCGGAAACCGCGGAAATGAAACGGCTCTACGTGCGCAGCGCGCACCGCGGCCGGGGGCTCGGCCGCGCGCTGGCCGAAGCGGCGATCGTGGTGGCGCGCGACGCCGGTTGCACGCGCATCGTTCTCGATACGCTGCCGAAGATGCGCGAAGCGCAGGCGCTTTACCGGATGCTGGGCTTTCGCAGAATCGCGCCGTACCTTTCGGTGCCAACCCCGGGGGCGATCTGCCTGGAGCTCAGCCTTTGCGGATCCGCTTGAGCAGCGCCGTGGTGGAACGCTCGTGCTCGAAGGGGATGGACACGACCTGACCGCCGCGCGCGAGCACGCTGCCCGCACCCACGATGCGCTCCACCGGCCAGTCGCCGCCTTTGGCGAGCACTTGCGGCCGGGACGCGGCGATCAGCCGCTCCGGGGTGTCGTCGTCGAACCAGGTGACCGCGTCGACGCACTCGAGCGCCGCCACCACGGCGAGCCGGTCGGCCAGCGGGTTGAGCGGACGGTCGGCGCCCTTGTTCAGCTTCTTGACCGAGGCATCCGAATTGAGCGCCACGAGAAGCGCGGCGCCGAGGGCCCGCGCCCGCGCAAGATAGGTGACGTGCCCGCGGTGCAGGAGGTCGAACACGCCGTTCGTGAACACGAGCGGACGCTCGAGCCGGCTGATCCAGCTCTCGAGCGCGGCGGGGTCGTGGACCTTGTGCTCGAACTCGGGCGGCTTCACGCCCGGGGCGACTTGGCGGCCGGCGGCTGCGCCGGGGGCTTGCACGGCTCCTCGGTGCTCTTGCAGTACTCGAACACCTTCACGACCTTGCGCACGCCGCCGGTGGTGCGGGCGAGCTCGGTCGCGGTCTCGGCTTCGGTTTCGGTCACCACCCCGAGCAGGTAGACCACGCCCGCTTCGGTCACCACTTTCACGTGCAGCGGATTTAGGCCCTGCACGTTGATGAAGCGCCCCTTCACTCTGGCGGTGAGCGCGGTGTCGTTCGCCCTCGAAGTCGCCGAGGAAAGTCCCGAGACCTGCACTTCGTTCGTCACGCTGCGGATGTTGGGCACCCCGGCCACGATCTTCTCGACTTCGGCGCGCGTCGCGTCGTCCCAGACTTCGCCGGTGAGCAGCACCGCGCGGTTGAAGGAGGTGACGTTGACGTGCGCGCGCTCGCCGAGCCGCTCGCCGATGCGGCTCGCGGCGCGCGACTCGATCGCGTTATCGTCGAGCTGCGTGCCGGTGGTGCGGCGGTCTTCAAGAGAGCTCACCGCGGCCACGCCGCCGCCGGCGATGATCGCCGGGCAGCCCTGCAGGCCCACGGCCAGCGCGACAGTCAGCGCGGAAAGAGCAAGGTATCGATGGCGTCGCATAGACAGTGAATGCAAAGTAGATGGACCTCCTGGATGCGCGCGGTCTTGCGGTGCGGGACGCAAAGATGCGCGTCGTCGGAGCGCAGCGCCGCGCCGATCTTGCCGCCGCCGTTGCCGGTGAGCGCGACCACGCGCACGCCGATCTCGTGGGCCGCGTGCACCGCTTCGAGCACGTTACCCGAGTTGCCGCTGGTCGAGATCGCGAGCAGCGCGTCGCCGCGGCGGCCGAGGGCGCGCAGCGGCTTGGAGAACACCTGCTGGTAGGCGTAGTCGTTGGCGATCGAGGTCAGGCTCGAGGTGTCGGTGCTGAGCGCGACCGCGGCGAGCGGCGGGCGCTCGATCTCGAAGCGATTGACGAGCTCGGCGGCGAAATGCTGCGCGTCCGCGGCCGACCCGCCGTTGCCGCACGAGAGAATCTTGCCCCCGCCCCGCAGGGTGTCGACGAAGATCTGCGAAGCGCGCACCAGCGGCTCGGTCAGCGCCTGCGCCGCGGCGGCCTTGAGCCTCGCGCTTTCGGCGAAGTGCTCGGCGATGCGGGACTCGATCACGTCCCGATTTTACTCGACGTAGACCTCGAAGCGCACACGGCGCGCGGGATTGGGATGCGCGGCGAGCGCGCTGATGCGCGCGCGCAGCGGCGTGCCGCGATCCAGGCCCCACGCGAGCGCCGCGTTCTCGCGCCGCGGCACGTAGCCCAGCACGCGGCCGCGCCACAGCACCCGGATCGCGTTCGCATCGTGCGGATTATCCGGCTCGCGCGCGAGCTCGAGCCGATCACCGACGCGCAGCTCGAGCCACACGTCCGCCGCGGCGTGATGGCGAAAGCCCGCGAGCGGCGAGTTCTGTACCAGCAGGCGCACGCTTTCCTCTGCGTGAGCGCCGGCCATGGCCGCCGCAAGCAGCGCTATTCGCCAAACGCGTCGCGGATCCATTGCACGTTGGCCGTCGCGCCGTCCACCAGGAAGACGTCAAAGCGGCACAGCGTCTCGGCACGCCGCGCGAGATAGAGCCGCGCCGCGGCGAGCAGACGCTGGCGCTTCGCCGCGGTCACGCTCTCGCCCGCGCCGCCGAAGCCCGGACCGCTGCGCATGCGCACCTCGGCGAACACCAGCATGCCGCGCTCCTCGGCGATCAGGTCAATCTCGCCGTGGCGGCAGCGCCAGTTGCGTTCGACGAGCACAAGGCCCGCCGAGCGCAGCAAGGCGGCACAAAGGTCTTCCGCTCGCGCGCCCTCGGCGTTCATGGCAGTCTTAACGGACTGGAGAAAGCCAGGTTGACTCCCGGAGTCCTGTATGTGGTGGCGACGCCGATCGGCAACCTGGCCGACGCGAGCCCGCGCTCGCTTGAAACGTTGAGAGTCGTCGATCTGGTGGCGTGCGAGGACACGCGCACAACGCGCACCCTCCTCGCCCGCAACGGGATCGCCGCGCGCACCGTCGCCCTCCATGAGCACAACGAGCGCCGCGCGGCAGCCGGCCTGATCGCGCTGCTGCGCGAGGGCAAGAGCGTGGCCCTGGTGAGCGACGCAGGCACGCCGGCGCTTTCGGATCCGGGCGCCTGGCTGGTGGCCGAAGCGCACCGCGCCGGCATCCGCGTGAGCCCGGTCCCGGGCCCGAGCGCGGCAGCGGCGGCGCTGTCGGTCTCGGGCTTCGTCGCGCCGCAGTTCCTGTTCGCGGGCTTCCTCCCGGCGGGCGCCGCGGCCCGGCGCAAGGCGCTCGAGGCGCTCGAAACCGCGTGGCCGGTGGTGATCTACGAAGCGCCGCATCGCATCGCGCAGACCTTGCAGGACCTGAGAAAGCAGTTCGGAGACTCGCGCGAGATCGTGGTGGCCCGCGAGCTCACCAAGAAGTTCGAGGAAGTGGCGCGGCTGCCGCTCGGCGAAGCACCCGCCTGGCTCGGCGAGCGCCCGGAGCGCAGCCAGGGCGAGTTCGTGCTGGTGCTGCAGCCCGGCGCGCAAGCCGAGCGCGCAGCCCTCGACGCCGACAAGGTGCTCGAGGTGCTGCTGGAGGCCGTCGCGCCCAGCGAGGCGGCGCGCCTCGCCGCGAGAATTACCGGCGCGCCGAAGAACCTGCTCTATCGCAAGGCCCTAAAATCCTAGCCGCATGGATCGAATCACGCTGCGGCGCCCGGACGATTGGCACCTGCATCTGCGCGACGGCGCCGCGCTCGCCTCGGTGGTGGCCGATTCCGCGCGGCGCTTCGCGCGCGCCATCGTGATGCCCAACCTGAAGCCCGCGGTGCGCACCACCGCGCAGGCGCTCCACTACCGCGAGCGCATTCTCGGCGCGCTGCCCGAGGGCGCCGAGTTTCAGCCGCTGATGACGCTCTATCTCACCGACGACACGTCGCCGGAGGAGATTTCGCGCGCCAGGCTCTCGGGGCATGTGTTCGGCGTGAAGCTCTACCCGGCGGGCGCGACCACGCATTCGGACGAGGGCGTGACGCGCCTTTCGCGCTGCTTCCACACGCTGGAGCGGATGGAGGAGCTCGGCCTGCCGCTGCTCGTGCACGGCGAGTCGACCGACCCGGCGATCGACGTGTTCGACCGCGAACAGGCGTTCATCGAAGAGGTGCTCGGCCCGACGGTCGAGCGCTTCCCGCGGCTCAAGGTGGTGCTCGAGCACATCACCACGCGCGAGGCGGCGCAGTACGTCGAGGTCACCGGACCGAACGTGGCGGCGACCATCACCGCGCATCACCTGCTTCTCAACCGCAATGCGCTGTTCCTCGGCGGCATCCGGCCGCACCACTATTGCCTGCCGGTGCTGAAGCGCGAGATCCACCGCGAAGCGCTGGTCGAAGCGGCGACTTCGGGCAACCCGAAGTTCTTCCTCGGCACCGATAGCGCGCCCCACGCGCGCGGCGCCAAGGAAGCGGCGTGCGGCTGCGCCGGCATCTACACCGCCCACGCCGCGATCGAGCTCTACGCAACGGCGTTCGAGGAGGTCGGCGCGCTCGACAAGCTCGAAGGCTTCGCCAGCGTGTTCGGCGCCCGGTTCTACGGCCTGCCGCTCAACGACGGCTCGATCACGCTCGAGCGCGCGGAGTGGCGCGTCGCCGAGCGCGTCGCCTTCGGCGGCGAGGAGCTCGTGCCGCTGCGCGCGGGAGAAACGATTCCCTGGAAGCTCGTCTAGCGCACCCGGTGTTCGACCCGGTGCGGCCGTGGCTCACCGGCGAGCGCACGCTTCAGCGCCTCAATGCAGCAGCGGAAGCGACGGGGCTGAAAACCGCTTCCGGCCGCCCGGTGCGCTTCGTGCCGCCGGGGGCGAGGGACGCCTACTACGAAATCCAGGTCTACGAGACCGGCCGGGTCGAGACGCGGCCGGACAACCTGCACGATTTCTTCAACGCGCTCGCCTGGCTCGCGTTTCCGCGCACCAAGGCGCGCGTCAACGCCTTGCACGCGGCGGAGATCCCCCGGGAAGGCACGCGCCGCGGACGGTTGCGCGACCTGCTCACGATCTTCGACGAGGGCGGCGCGATCGTGCATTGCGACGACGCGCGCCTGCTCTCTCTCCTCGAGCGTTTCCGGTGGCGCGAGCTGTTCTGGGACAACCGCCGCGCCGTGCAGGCGGGCATGCGGATCACCGTTCTCGGCCATGCGGTGCTCGAGAAAGCGCTCGAGCCGTGGCCGGGAATCACCTGCAAGGCGATCGTCGTGCCGACGGCCGCGGAGCCCGACGCGGCCGCAGCCGCCTGGCTCGATCGGCTCGCGCCGGGGGCATCGCCGCGCGTCCTGTCGCCGCTGCCGATCTTCGGCTTTCCGGGATGGCACGCAGGCACCGCGGCCGCCGAGTTCTACGACGACACGCGCTATTTCCGACCCGCGCCTGCCGACGCCTAGGGAAATACGTAGCGCAGCGCTTCGCCGCGCGGCACGGCCTCGGGATGGCGCGAGACCACCAGCTCGGTGATTTCAGCGACGCGATGGAACGGCACGTCGACCATCATCAGCACGCGGCCGGCCTCGAGATCCGCGTCGAACTGCCTGAGCCGCGAGTTCGGCACTGCAGCCCCCGCCATGCTCGCCGTCCAGGCGCCGAGCGGCGCGCCCACCAGCATGCCGATGAGCACCGTCACCAGCTGCGGGTTCATGCCCTCGGGCGGATAGGCAACAACGACCGCACCGGTCAGCGCGCCGATGATCGCGCCAAGGCCGAGGCCGACCGCCGCGCCATGGACCATGTCGGTCTTGTCGAGGTAGCCCGCCTCGTGAAGCGGTTCGAGGTCGGTGCCACGCTTCGCGAGGAAGCGCATGTGGCGATCGTCGACCCGCGCGAGGAGCAGGTCGTCGGCGGTACGCTTCGCGCTCTCGACCTCAGGCAGTACAAAGTACAGGCGTCTTCGCATGATCGCCTCCTTGCCCTTCTTAGACTGTGCTTTCGGCGATAAAATTGCAATCGGAGTCGGCCAGGCAGCCGCTGTACGCAAGTGCAGAGGAAAGTCCGGGCTCCGCAGAGCGGGATGCAGGGTAACCCCCTGGCGCGGCAACGCGACGAACAGGGCCACAGAGACGAGTCCCGGGGGTCCTCCTCCGGGGGTGAAACGCGGCAACCTCCATCCGGAGCAACACCAAATAGGCAAGCGCTGAGGCCGGCTCGGCCGAGCTTGCGGGTAGGTGGCTTGAGCCCCGGGGTAACCCGGGGCCTAGAGGAATGGCTGCCGGCCCCGCCGGGTCACACCGGCCGGGGCCACAGAACCCGGCTTACCGGCCGAACTCCCTTGCTTTTCGGCCCCCCAGGAGAGAACATCGACGCGTTATCAGGGGGGAGGGCTACGGCGCAGCGGGAATCAGGGGTGATGGCAGCTGCCCGCCTTGTCGATGCAGGAACGCCTTAATCAGAACGACGTGACCAATCGCGTCAACGTCGAGGATCCCGTGCGGGTCCGCGACGCAGTGTTGGCGCTTTACGCCGCCCGCTACCCGGGCTTCGAGGCCGCGCCGCTCGAGCGCGCGTTCGCCGACTTCGAGTCCCTGTTCGAGGGCGGCTTCCCGGGCTATCTGGCGTGCGACACGCTGTACCACGACATGCGCCATACCCTCGACATGACGCTCGCGCTCGCGCGGCTGGTCGACGGGCACGACCGCACCTGCGCGGCGGCGGACCGCATCGGCCCGCGCCGCGCGGTGCTGGGCGTAATGATCGCGCTGCTGCACGACTCCGGCTATCTCAAGCGCGCCTCCGAGGCCACGGTGCAGAACGGCGCGGTGTTCACCAAGACCCACGTCAGCCGGGGCGCCGATTTCCTCTCCGCCTACCTGCCGCGCGTGGGCTACGGCGCCGAGGCGCCGGTCGCGGCGCGCCTGGTGCACTTCACCGGCTACGAGATGGACATCGACGAGATCCGCGTCGAGGACCCCAAGGACCGGCTGGTCGGCTGCCTGGTCGGCACCGCCGACCTGCTCGGGCAGATGTCGGACCGCATGTATCTGGAGAAATGCCGCGAATTCCTCTATCAGGAATTCGTGTGGGGCAAGATCGCGCGCGAGCGCCTGCCCGACGGCCACGAGGTAGTGCGCTACGCCTCGCCCGAGGACCTGATCATCAAGACCCCGGGCTTCTACGAGTACGTCGCGCGCACCCGCATCCAGAAGAAGCTCTGCAACGTCGACCGCTTCGCCGAGTCGCACTTCGACGGGCCGAGCCCGTACCAGGCCGAGATCGACCGCAACATGAATTTCCTGCGCGACACCATCGAGACCGCCGACTTCAACCGCCTGCGGCGCACCTGCTACTCGCTCTCCTCCCCCGCGCGCCGCGCCGCCTGACGCGCAGTTTTTCACGCCCCGGCAAGTAAATCCGGGCGTCGCCAAAATAGGACATTGTCCGGGCCGCGAAATCGTGGCAAAACCGCGCCATGGCGCTCGCGCAGAGAAAGCCCGTCCAGAGACTCGACGCACCCGAAGCCGCCCCGGCGCTCTACCGGCTGCTCTCGGACAGCGCGCTTTCGCGCGCCGCGCTCGGCGCGTGCGGCTTCCCGCTCGCGATGCTCGATGCCCGCATCGCCTCGCGACCGCTGAGCTACGTCAACGCAGCGTTCGAGGGCTTCTTCGGCTACCGCGCCGGCGAGGCGCTCGGCCGCACCCTGGCGGCGTTGCTTTTCCGCGGCGACGAGCCGCTGGTCCATCGCCTGCTCGCCGAATCGACCTCGCGCTGGAAGCTCAGGGCCTGGGGGAAGGACGGCGCGGTTCGCCACGTCGAGATCACCTTCGGCGCGGTGCACGGCGCCGACGGCCAGCTCACCCACTGGGTGGTCGCGTTTGCCGACCGCAGCGAAGTCGAGCGGCTGCGCGGCCAGCTCGAAGGCCTGCAGGCGCTCGCCGCGACCCCTTAGGAACCGACCTTTCCCTCCAGCCAGCGCGCGGTCCGCAAGAGCCGCGCGTCGTAGCCCTTGCGCCCCACCAGCTGAACCCCGAGCGGCAGGCCGTTGTCGCCGCGCATCAGCGGCAGGGTGATCGCCGGCATGCCGAGCAGCGTCCACAGGACGCAGAACACCGGGTCGCCGGTCGAGCCCAGGCCCTTGGGCGCAGTGCCGAGCGCCGGCGTGGTGAGAATCGCGTCGTAGCGCTGCATGAAGAGCTCGTCCAGGCTCTCGACCGTTGGCGCGATGCGCCGTACGGCGCGCTGGTGGTCCACGGCGCGCACTTCGCGCCCGCGCTCGATCAGCCCGCGCAGCTTCTCGGACAGCTTTTCTTTCCCGGCGACCCAGAGCGGCTCGAGGTTCGCCGCCATCTCGGCTTCCATGATGGTGCGCTGCCAGTCCCAGGCGTCGGTGGCGGAGGGAAAAAGCTCCACCTCTTCCATGTTCTTTCCCAGGCTGTCCTGCAATTCCGCAAAAGCCTCCTTCGTGTCGGCGTCCGTGCGCTCCCAGTGCGGCGTCTTGACGAACGCGAACATCGGCTCGAGCGGGGGTTCTTCCCGCGCGAGGTCTCCAAATGGAATCCTCGCCCGAGGACGCGTATCGGGGTCTAGCTCGTCGTAGCCCTGAAGCTGCTCCAGCAGCAGGGCCAGGTCGTCGATGCTGCGCGCGAACAGCCCGACGTGGTCGAGCGTGCGCGAGAGCGTCAGGATGCCGCTGCGCGGGATGAGGCCGTGCGTCGGCTTGAAGCCGTAGGCCCCGCAGAACGCCGCCGGCCGGATCACCGAGCCCGCGGTCTGGCTGCCGAGGGCAAGCGGCACCATGCCGGCGCCGACCGCGGCGGCCGAGCCGCTGGAAGAGCCGCCCGGCGTGTGCTGCGGGTTGTGCGGATTGCGCGTCTTGCCGGGATTGAAGTACGCGCACTCGGTGGTGACGGTCTTGCCGAGGATCACGGCCCCGGCGGCGCGCAGCATGCGCACCACGGCCGCGTCGTCGCGCGGCGTGCGGCCCGCGTGGATCGCGGTGCCGTTCTCGGTCGGCATGTCGCCGGTGTCGATGATGTCCTTAATGCCGACCGGCACGCCGTGCAACGGCCCGAGCGGCTCGCCGTTGCGCTTGCGCTCATCGAGCGCGCGCGCCTGGGCGAGTGCGTGCGCTTCGTCGAGAAACTGCCACGCCTGCACCTTGGGCTCGAGCGCGCGGATGCGCTCGAGGCACTCCCCGACCAGCTCTTCCGCGGTTAGGACCCCGTCACGGATGCGTCGGGCGCTCTCGACTGCGCCCAACTCAGCGGGCATACAGGACTTGCGGCAGCCACAGGCCGATGCCGGGGAAGGTGTAGAGCAGGATCAGCGCAATGATCTGGATGCCCATGAACGGCAGCATGCCGGCGAAGATCTGGTTGAGCGTCACGTGTGGCGGCGACACGCCCTTGAGATAGAACGCCGCCATCGCCACCGGCGGCGAGAGGAACGCGGTCTGCAGATTAAGCGCCACCAGCAGGCCGAAGAACAGCGGGTCGATGCCGAAGTGCGGCAGCAGCGGGATGAAGATCGGCATGAAGATGATGATGATCTCGGTCCACTCGAGCGGCCAGCCGAGGATGAAGATGATGCACTGCGCCAGGATCATGAACTGCAGCGGCGTCAGGTCCATGCCGAGCACCCACTTCTCGATCAGCTCCTGCCCGCCGAGCAACGCAAACGCGGCCGAGAAGATGCCCGAACCGACGAACAGCCAGCAGACCATGGCGCTGGTCTTGGCGGTGAGGAACGACGACTCCTTGATGATGACGCCGAAGTCCTTCATCGTGCGCCCGAGCACCACCCCGCCGCTCGCGCCGGTGCGCTCCCGCTCGCGCCAGTGGCCGATGAAGCGATAGATCGCGGCCAGCACGAACCCGCCGAATGCACCCACCGCCGCCGCCTCCGCGGGCGTCGCCAGGCCGAACACGATCGAGCCCAGCACCGCGAGAATCAGGATCGCGAGCGGGAAGAACGAGGCCAGCAGCATCTTGAACACCTCGAGCCGCTCCCAGTTCCACATCCAGTAGATGAGCAGCAGCGCGCCCACGGCAAGCGCCAGGAAGGCGTAGAACCAGGTGGAGGGCGCCACCCGCTCGTGGGTAATGCCAGGTACCGTCGCAGCGGCGGGCTTCTCCGGGGCGGCGGCGACCGGGGCAGGCTTCTGCTCCGGTTCCTGGGCTGCCGGGTCACCGAGCTCCTGCGGCGGCTCTTCGCCCTCCGGCGCCCCGATCAGGCCGCTCGACTCCTCCTGGGAAGTCGCCGCGGCCGCAAAGTCGCCGCCCGCCTCGATCAGCCCGGCGGCGCTCGCCTCGACGACCGGCGCGGTCGTCACCCGATAAGCGGTGAAGACCATCGCGGCAATCGCGAGCGCCGGCAGGAGAGTGACCATGAGCTGCCCGAACGCGGTGCGCCGGGGTACAGCCGGCGCACCGCCGCCGAGGGCGCGCGGCAGCACGAACAGCGGATTGGCGCCGCGCGGCGCGAGCGCCTGCGAGGACGCCGGCAGCGGCACGCGCTGCTCGCTTTCCGAGAGCGGCGGCATCAGCTCCGGCTTCCATTTGGCGAGCAGGATCACGTAGCCGATGTACAGGGCCGCGAGCATGAACCCCGGCAGGAAGGCGCCGGCGTAAAGCTGCACCACCGACACGCCCGCGGTGGCGCCGTAGACGATCAGCAGCACCGAGGGCGGGATCAGGATGCCGAGGCATCCTCCGGCGGTGACCGAGCCGGCCGAGACCTTGATGTTGTAGCCGGCCTTGAGCATCGCCGGGAACGCGAGCAGGCCCATCAGCGTCACCACCGCGCCAACGATGCCGGTGGCGGTTGCAAAGATCGCGCAGGTCACGATGGTCGCCACCGCCAGCGAGCCCGGCACGCGGGAGGTCGCAAGGTGCAGGCTGCGGAACAGGCGGTCGATCAGCTGCGCGCGCTCGACCAGGTAGCCCATGAAGAGGAACAGCGGAATCGCGATCAGCACGTCGTTCGACATCACGCCGTAGGTGCGCTGCACGAAGAGGTCCAGCGTGCGTCCGATCGCGGTACTCGGATCGGCGGTGCGGTAAGCGAGCCAGGCGAAAAACACGCCCATCCCCATCAGCGTGAACGCGGTGGGGAAGCCGAGCATGATCGCCACCACGATCAGCGCCAGCATCAGCAGCCCGAGCACGCCGAGGTCGGCGCGCGTCAGGTTGGCGTCGAATAGGTGGCTCCACGGCGTGACGATCAGCACCGGGACCACGATCAGCGCCATGATCGTGAAGCCGAACCACTGCTCGCGCCGCAGCTTGATCATTTATGCGCTTTGGTCACGTAGGCGTCGAGCTCCTGGATATCCTCGTCCTTGACGCCCACTTCCTGCTTCAGCTTCTCGACGTCCACTTCCTCGACGTCCTGCTCGCGCGAGGGCCAGTAGCCCTGCTTGAGGCAGATCACGCAGCGGATGATCTCGACGATGCCCTGCACGAAAAGGATCGCGCCGGCAAACGGGATGATGGTCTTGAAGGGGTAGACCGGCGGCCCCTCGGCGGTGACGTTGGACGTTTCCTTGATCGCCCAGCTGTCGGCGGCGTAGTAATAGCCGGCGTAGGTCAGCGCGAACACGCCGGGGATGAAGAACACGATGTAGAGAATGAGGTCGATCGTCGCTTGGGTGCGCGGCTGGAAGAAGCCGTAGAGCACGTCGCCGCGCACATGGCCGTTCTTCGCCAGCGTGTACGCGCCGGCCATCATGAAGAGCGTGCCGTAGAACATGATCATCACGTCGAACGCCCAGGAGTGCGGCACGCCGAGCACGTAGCGCGAGAACACTTCCCACGACACCTGCAGCGTGAGCGCGACGATGAACCAGGAGAACGCGTGGCCGACCCAGGTGCTCACCCGGTCGACGAAAAGCAGTGTCTTCTGCATAAAGAAAAGCCACCCGGCTCGCGCCGGATGGCCCCGTGGTTAGCTCCCGCTAGGCCTTCTTGGGTGCAGCAGCGGGCTTCTTCCCGAAGTAGTGCGTATAGGCCATGCGCGGGTTGACCTGGGTATCGAGGTACCAGCGCACCGCGCGCGCGGCGAACTCGCGCTGCGATTTCTCGATCTCGACCCACAGCGCGTTGTCCGCGCGCTTCTTGGCGGCGGCGTCGTAGGTCTCGAGCTGGCGCGCGAGCACCGAGTCGGGCGTCTTGTAGAAGCGCACCTTGTCCTTGTTCTGCAGCTCGACGTAGTCCTTGGAGTAGCGGTCGACCGCCTTCCACGACATGTCGGACGAGCACGCCTCGACCGCGTTCTCGATGATCGACTTGATCTTTGGCGGCAGCGCGTCGAACTTGGGCTTGTTGAACATGATCTCGAACTGCTCGGCGTTCTGGTGGTAGCTCTGCAGCATGCACACCTTGGAGACGTCGGCGAAGCCGAGGATCCGGTCGCTGGTCGCGTTGTTGAACTCGGCCGCATCCAGCAGGCCGCGGTCCATCGCCGGCACGATCTCGCCGCCGGGCAGCGCGTTCACCGCGGCGCCGAGGCCGGTGAACACGTCAATCGACACGCCGACCGTGCGGAACTTGAGGCCCTTGAAGTCCTCGACCTTCTGGATCGGCTTCTTGAACCAGCCGAGCGGCTGGGTCGGCATCGGGCCATAGGGGAAGGAAACCACGTTGGCGCCGATCGACGCATAGAGCTTGTTCAGGAGATCCTTGCCGCCGCCGTACTTGTGCCAGGCGAGCAGCTGGTTCGCGTCCATGCCGAACGCGGGGCCCGAGCCCCACAGCGCGAGCGCGTTCTGCTTGCCGTAGTGGTACACGAGAACGCCGTGGCCGCCGTCGAGCGTGCCCTTGGTGACCGCGTCGAGCAGGCCGAACGCCGGCACGACCGCGCCGGCGGGCAGCACCTCGATGCGCAGGTCGCCGCCCGTCATGTCGTTCACCTTCTTCGCGAAGTCGTTCGCGTACTCATGGAAGATGTCTTTCGCGGGCCAGGTGCTCTGCCAGCGCATGGAGATCGGTCCTTGCGCCTTCGCGATCATCGGGAAGCCCAGAGCGGCAGCACCGGTTGCGGCTGCGGCCCCGCGCAGGAATTTACGGCGAGCAACGCTCATTTGATTGTCTCCTCCTCAGGTAAGCGGTGAACGGGCGATTCTAGAACAGTCAGCGGCGATGGTGTATTCCGCAGTGCAAGACGTCGAGACCGCCTTGCCGCGCTTGTCGGTCGGATGCCAGCCGACGAGGGCCAGCATGACAAAGAAGCCGATGACGTAGGCGAGGGCCACGTGCCAGCCGTGCCGCACCCAGCGGCCGACCGATTTCGCCTCCGGGTAGGCGTTGGAAATCGCCACGCCCGCCGACGAGCCGAACCAGATCATCGAGCCGCCGTAGCCGACGGTGTAGGCGAGCATCCCCCAGTCGTAGCCCCCCTGCTTGAGGGCGAGCGCGGTGAGCGGAATGTTGTCGAACACCGCGGACACGAAGCCCAGGCCGAACGCGGTCTGCCACGAAGCGGCGGGCAGCTTCTCGACCGGCATCATCGAGGCGCAGGTGACGAGCGCGAGCAGGAACACCGAGCCCTTGAGCGCCTCGGGCAGCAGGCTCCATTCGGGCTTGCGCAGCGGCACGCAGACCAGGATCGCGACCCAGACCGCGGCGCCGATCACCGGGAAATGATCGAGAACCGCAGGGAATTTCAGGTTGGCGATCACGTTCGCCAGGATCGCGGCGATGAGGATCCACGCCACGATGCCGACGCGCACCCAGTCGACCCGCGTGCCGGCGCCGGCGTCCTTGGTGATCGGGGCATACGCATGCTGCTGCTTCGCCGCGATGATGCCGCTGATCACGAGCGCCACCGAGGCCGCGACGTAGGCATCGAACACCGCGATCGGACTCACCCCGTCGATCCACATCATCGTGGTGGTGGTATCGCCCACCACGCTGCCCGAGCCGCCCGCGTTCGAGGCGGCGACGATCGCCGCCAGGTAGCCGATGTGCACTTTCTTTCGGAACACGACGCCCGCCATCGTGCCGCCGATCAGCGCGGCGGCGATGTTGTCGAGGAACGAGGACAGCACGAACACCATCACCAGCAGGATGAAGGCGCCCTTCCAGTCATCGGGCAGGTAGCGCGGCAGCGCCTCGGGCACGCGGCTGTCCTCGAAATGCCGGGAAAGCAGCGCGAAGCCGAGCAGCAGCCCGAGCAGGTTGGCGAGGATCACCCACTCGTGCGCCATGTGCGCCGCGAGTCCGCTCAGCCCGGGGCCGGTCTTGAAACCGGCCAGGCCGACCTTGTAGAAGGTAATCGCGGCGAGGCCGCCGAGCGCGACCTGCAGGGTGTAGCGATGGAACAGCGCCACCCCGAGCAGCGTCAGGCCGAACAGCAGGAAATCGACCGGAATCCCGAGCAGGCTCATGCCTTCAGCGCGACCAGAACTTCGTCCAGCATCTTCTTCGCGTCGCCAAAAAGCATTCGGTTGTTGTCTTTGTAGAAAAGCGGGTTGTCGACGCCCGCATAGCCCGAGGCCATGCTGCGCTTCATAACGATCGAGATCTTCGCGTGCCACACTTCGAGCACCGGCATCCCGGCGATCGGACTCGCCGGGTCCTCCTGCGCCGCCGGGTTCACGATGTCGTTGGCGCCGATCACCATCGCCACATCGGTGTCGGGGAAGTCGGCGTTGATCTCGTCCATCTCCATCACGATGTCGTAGGGCACTTTGGCTTCCGCCAGCAGCACGTTCATGTGCCCGGGCATGCGGCCGGCGACCGGATGGATGCCGAAGCGCACGTTGACGCCCTTTTCGCGCAGGTGCTTGGTGATCTCGTAGACGGTGTGCTGGGCCTGCGCCACCGCCATGCCGTAGCCGGGCACGATGATCACGTTTTTCACCGCGCGCAAGAGTTCTGCGGTTTCGGCGGCGCTGATGGGGGACACTTCTCCGGCAGGCTGTGCGCCGCCCGCGGCTGCGGGCTTGCCGCCCTCGGTGCCGAAGCCGCCCGCGATCACGGCGACGAAGTTGCGGTTCATCGCACGGCACATGATGTAGGAAAGGATCGCGCCGCTCGAGCCGACCAACGCGCCGGTGACGATCAGCAGGTCGTTGCTCAGCATGAAGCCGGTGGCCGCCGCCGCCCAGCCCGAATAGCTGTTCAGCATCGACACCACGACCGGCATGTCGGCGCCGCCGATCGCCATCACCATGTGGATGCCGAACAGGAGCGCGATCACCGTCATGACCACGAGCGGCGTCATGCCCTGCGCAATGGATTGGCTGGAAATGAATTGCGCGCCACACCAGATCACCCCCAACAGCCCGAGGAGGTTGACCCAGTGGCGCCCGGGCAGGAGCACGGGTCTTCCGCTGATCTTGGCCGAGAGCTTGCCAAAGGCGATGATCGAGCCCGAGAACGTCACCGCGCCGATCAGTACCCCGATGTAGATCTCGATCTCGTGGATGGTCTTCTCGGCGCCCTTGAAGCCGGCGGACGCGGCCGGATCGATGTAGTTGGCGAAGCCGACGAGCACCGCCGCGAGGCCCACCAGGCTGTGCATGAGCGCCACCAGCTCCGGCATCTGCGTCATCTTGACGGTGCGCGCGGCGTACAGGCCGATCGCCGCGCCCAGTGCCATGGCGCCGATGATCCAGGCATAGGCGGCCTTGGTGACCAGCGGACCAAGTACCGTGGCGAGCACGGCGATTGCCATGCCGATCATGCCGTAGAGGTTGCCGCGCCTGGACGTCTCAGGACTGGACAGCCCGCCCAGGCTCAGGATGAAGAGGATCGCGGCGCCGAGGTAGGAAACCGTGAGCAGCGTGGTCGACATCGGCGAGCTACTTGCGGAACATCTGCAGCATGCGCTGCGTCACGGCGAATCCGCCGAACATATTGATCGCGACGAGCCCGATGCTCACTACGGCGAGGCCGATGATCCAGGCGGTCGGTCGTCCCGCGGACTCACCCTCGAACGGCGCCACCTGGACCAGTGCGCCGATCGCGATGATGCTGCTGATCGCGTTGGTGACGCTCATGAGCGGCGTATGCAGCGCAGGCGTCACGTTCCAGATCACCATGTAACCGACAAAGCAGGCGAGCACGAACACTGTGAAGTGCCCGATGAACGCCGCGGGGGCGTACGCGCCGATGAACCAGAACAGCGCCGCACCCGCCAGGAATACGAGCGCGGTAGCCTTCGCGGACGCGGGCGCGCCGGCCGCTCCGTGTCCCTTTGGCGCGGGGCCGGCGGCAGGTTTCGCCGCCGGCTTAGGCGGCGCCGCCGAGAGCTTGGGCGGCGGGGGCGGCCAGGTGATCGCGCCCGCCTTGATCACCGTCGTGCCGCGGATCACCTCGTCGTCCATGTTGACGTTGATGACGCCGTCCTTGCCCTTGCACAGCTCCTCGGTCAGCCGCAGCAGGTTGGTGGCGTACAGCGTGCTCGACTGCTTGGCGAGGCGGCTCGGCAGGTCGGTGTAGCCGATCAGGGTGACGCCGTGCTTGACCACCAGCTTGCCCGGCTCGGTGAGCTCGCAGTTGCCGCCCTGCTCCGCGGCGAGGTCGACGATCACGCTGCCGGGCCTCATCGAGCGCACCATATCCGCCGTGATCAGCTTGGGCGCAGGCTTGCCCGGGATGAGCGCGGTGGTGATGATCACGTCCACTTCCTTCGCCTGCTGCGCGAAGACTTCGCGTTGCGCCTGCTGGAAGCCCGCGCTCATCACCTTGGCGTAGCCGCCGGTACCCGAACCCTCTTCCACGTAATCGACGCCCACGTACTCGCCGCCGAGCGACTTGATCTGGTCGGCGACTTCGGGGCGCGTGTCATTCGCCAGAACGACGGCGCCGAGGCCGGACGCCGCGCCGATCGCCGCGAGGCCCGCTACGCCGGCGCCGATCACGAACACCTTGGCCGGCGGCACCTTGCCCGCGGCGGTGATCTGCCCGCTGAAGAAGCGTCCGAAGGCGTGCGCCGCCTCGATCACCGCGCGGTAGCCGGCGATGTTGGCCATCGAGGAAAGCGCGTCGAGCTTCTGCGCGCGCGAGATGCGCGGCACGCTGTCCATCGCCAGCACGGTCGCCTTCTTCGCCGCGAGCGCTTCGAGGAGTTCCGGGTTCTGCGCCGGCCAGACGAAGCTCACGAGCGCGCTGCCCTCCCGCATCCGCGCCACTTCGGCGGCGCTCGGCGCGCGCACTTTGAACACCATGTCGGCGCCGGCCCAGGCGTCCGCGACGATTTCCGCGCCGGCCGCGCGGTAGGCCTGGTCGGAGAAGTTGGCCCCCTCGCCGGCACCGGATTCGACCGCGACCCGGAAGCCGAGCTTGGTCAGCTTCTCGACGACTTCCGGTACCGTGGCGACACGTTTCTCGCCCGCGAAGGTCTCGCGCGGGACAGCTATCACTTGGGGCATCGCGGGCGAATGATACGACAGCCCGGGAAAGCGCCGGCTTGAGGATCCTTAGGCGTTCGACAGGCGGCGCTCGGCCAGCTCGAACAGCGCGTGCACCACGAGCGCGAGCAGCGCCGCCGGCAGCGCGCCCGCGAGCAGCACCGCGTGGTCGTTGAGCGCGAGCCCCTGCGAGATGCGCTCGCCGAAGCCGCCGGCGCCGATGAACGCCGCGATCGTCGCGGTGCCGACGTTGATCACCGCCGAGGTCTTCACCCCGGCCATGATCACCGGCATCGCGAGCGGCATCTCGACCTTCGCCAGCACCTCCGCGGGTCTCAGGCCAAGCGCGGTCGCGGCCTGTATCAGTCCGCGCGGCACGCCGACGATCCCGGCGTGCGTGTTGCGCGTGATCGGCAGCAGCGCGTACAGGAAGAGCGCGATCAAGGCCGGCCAGACGCCGATCGTGCCGGTGACCGGGATGAGGAAAGCGAGCAACGCTAGCGAGGGAACGGTCTGCAGCAGTCCCGTCAACACCAGCACCGGCTGCGCGAGCCACGAGCGCTTGGCGGCCAGCAGGCCGAGGGGAACCCCAACCAGCGCCGCCAGCGCGAGCGAGCCGAACACGAGGCCGAGATGCTCGGCGAGCAGGCGGCCGAAGTCGGGCGCGGCGAGCGCCGCCCAAAAGCCCGTCCGGCGCTCGACTCGCGCCCCGAGGTACTCGCGCGCCACGTCGGCGAACGCGACCTTGTCGAGCTCGGCGCGCGCGTTCAGCCGCACCATGGTGCGCGCGTCGATGCGCTGCTCGAGGCTTCTAAGCGCCTCGAATTCCTTGCGAAAGCGCGAGGGCGCGTCCGCGCGGTAGAGAAGCACCGCGTCATACGCGGGAAAGAAATTGCGATCGTCCTCGAGCGCGACGATGGCGTAGCGCTCGATCTTGGCGTCGGTGGTGTACAGGTCCATGGCGTCGATCTCGCCCGCGGCGAGCGCCTCGTAGGCGACGCCGTGGTCGAGCCCGCGGGGCTTCTGCGGCAGCGCGTACGCGGACTGCAGTCCGGGCCAGCCGTCGCGCCGGCCGAGGAACTCGTGCGACAGGCCGAAGCGCAGCGCCGGATGCTTCGGCAGGTCGGAGAGCCGCCGGATGCCGAGGCGCTCCGCGTCCTTGCGCCGCATGCCGATCGCGTAGCTGTTGCTGAAGCCGAGCGGAATCGATGCGGCAAGGCCCAGTGGTTTCAGCTTTTCGTTGATCGCGGCGAGATCGAGGCGCTCCTCGGACTTGAGGATTTCGCGCGCGATGGTGCCGGTGTACTCGGGGTACAGGTCGATGGCGCCGGCCTTGAGCGCCTCGAGCAGGATCGCGGTGTTGCCGAGGCCGGGCTTGTGCGCGCCGCGCGCGGTCTGGCTGACGATCTCGCCAAGGATGTAGGACTCGGTAAAGCGCTTCGAGCCGACCGTCAGGGTTTGCGCGCCGAGCGGGATGCTCGCCAATAGCGCGCAGAGCGCGGCGATCGTCTTCACCGCCTCACCTGCCGAAGAAGCGGATCTGATTGCGGCCGAGCTGCTTGGCGCGGTACGTGGCCGCGTCGGCGTTGCGCAGCAGGGCTTCGCCGTCGCCGCCGTCCGAAGGGAAGAGCGAGACTCCGACGCTCACCGCGAGCCGCAGCCGCCGGCCGCCCACGCGGAACTCGGGTGCGAGCGCCTCGAGCAGCTTCGCGGCCACCAGCCGGCAATCGCCCTCGTCCTTCAGGTCGCAGACCACGAGCGCGAACTCGTCGGCGCTCGCGCGCGCGAGGGTGTCGGCCTTGCGCACGCTGGCGGCGAGGCGCTGCGCGACTTCGCGCAGCACCGCGTCGCCCGCGCCCTGGCCGAGCGTGTCGTTCACATGCCGGAAATCGTCCACCCGGATCAGCAACGCCGCGACCATTCGGTCGCGACGTTGCGCCAGGCGGATCGCCTGGCGCAGCCGGTCGTCGAGCAGGCGCCGGTTGGGCAGCCCCGTGAGCGTGTCGTGATAGGCGAGGAAGCGCGAGGCCTGCTCGGCGCGCCGCAGCTCGGAAATGTCCGCGATCAGCTCCACGCTGCCGCCGCCTTCGAGGCGCCGCAGCGTGCGGCGCAGCCAGCGCCCGTCGGCGCTTTGATACTCCGTCGCGTCGCGCGAGGCGGGAGCTGCGGCCGAGAGGCGCGCGTAGAGATCGCTGCAGGCGATCAGGCGCCCGTCCGCGCTCCACACCGCCAGGGCATCGGGAAAGCTCTTGATCGCATCGCGCAGCAGCCGCAGCTCGTCGGCCTTGCTCACGCTCTTTCGACTTGCACCCGGCAATCGTAGAACGTCGCGCCGCCGCCGAGATCGCTCGTGCGCTGCGAGGTGAGGTTGTTGGCGTTGCGCCCGTCGGGCGAATGTTTCTTCCACCAGACTGACGGCGCCACCACCACGCCGGGGCGCGGCTTGCCGTTGACGCGCGCGCGCAGCCGATGGCTGCCGCGCGCGTTAAATACGCGCACCATGTCTCCGTCGGCGATGCCGCGCGCGGCGGCGTCGCGCGGATGCATGTCGAGGTGCGGCTCGCGCTCGAGCTCGCGGAAACGCACCAGGTTTGCGAACGAGGAATTAAGGAAGTTGCGCGCCGGCGGCGAGAGAAACGCGAGCGGATAATCTTCCTGCGGCTGGTTGATCTCCGCGGGCGGGTTATAGAACGGCAGCGGATCGATGCCCTGCTTCTCGAGCCAGCCGCTGTAGAGCTCGCACTTGCCCGAGGCCGTCGGGAACCCGCCCTGCGCGAACGGCGCGAAGCGCGCGGGGACCTCGAGCCTCTTCCACCCGGCCTGCTTGAGTCCTTCCCAGTCGTGGCCCTTCAAGGCCGTGCGGCAAATCTCCTCGTCGGAATCGCGAAAACAAGGCTCGTCGAAGCCCATGCGCGCCGCGAGCCGGCGGAACACCTCCGAGTTCGGCAGCGACTCGCCGACCGGCGCGATCGCCGGGTTGTTGGCGAGCATGTAGAGATGCCCATAGGACTTGTGCACGTCGTGGTGCTCGAGCTGCGTGGTCGCCGGCAACACGATGTCGGCGTAGTCGGCGGTGTCGGTCTGGAAGTGATCCATCACCACGGTGAACAGGTCCTCGCGCGAGAAGCCGGCGATCACCTTGTCGGAGTCCGGACATACCGCGACCGGGTTGTTGTTGTAGACGATGGTCATGCGCACCGGCGGCTCGGCGCTCGTCAGCGCATCGCCGAGCTTCGAATGGTTGATCACGCGCGGCCGGCGGCCGGCGAGCAGATCCGGCCGCTCGAGCGCGGCATGGTCGAAGCCGTAGAAGTCCGCCGTGCTCAGGACGATGCCGCCGGCCGCATCGCGCCAGGCGCCGGTGAGCGCCGGCAGGCAGGCGATGGTGCGCGCGGCGATGCCGCCGCCGGCGTGGCGCTGCATGCCGTAGTTGAGGCGGATGGCAGCGGGCTTGGTCGTGCCGTACTCCCGCGCCAGCTGTACCACCTCGTTCGTGGACAGGCCGCACACGCGCGCCGCCCATTCGGGTGAATAGTTCTCGATGACGCGCTTCCTCAGCTGCTCGAATCCGAGAGTGTGGGCCGCGATGTAGTCGCGGTCGAGCAGATTCTCGGAAATGAGCACGTGCATCATGCCGAGCGCGAGCGCGCCGTCGGTGCCGGGAAGGAGCGCGATGTGCTGGGTGCACTTTTCCGCCGACAGGCTGCGGTACGGGTCGATCGCGACCACCTTGGCGCCGCGGCGCTTCGCCGCCTGCACGCGCGACCAGAGGTGCAGGTTGGACACGATCGGGTTCGCGCCCCACAGGACGATGAGGCGCGCCTCGTCGAAGCGCTCCGGGTCCATGCCCACCGAGCCGCCGAGCGTCGCCTTGATGCCGGCCTTGCCCGCGGACGAGCACAGGGTGCGGTCGAGCAGCGAGGCGCCGAGCTTGTAGAAGAAGCGCCGGTCCATCGACATGTACTGCACCATGCCCATGGTCCCGGCGTAGCTGCACGGCAGAATGCTCTCCGGGTTCTCGGCGGCGAGCGCCTTCAGCCGCGCCGCGATCTTGTCCAATGCTTCATCCCAGCTGATGCGCTTGAACTGGCCGCTTCCCTTGCGGCCCACGCGGCGCATCGGGTATTTCAGCCGGTCCGGCGCGTACGTGCGCTCGAGGTAGTGCGCGACCTTGGTGCAGAGCGTGCCCTCGGTGAAGGGCATCGTGGGGTCGCCCCGGATCTGGGTCGCGACGCCGTCCTCGACGGTGACCAGCATGGCGCACGTGTCGGGACAATCGTGCGGGCAGGCCACCTTGACGACCTGGGAAACCGCTTCAGCCATCCGAGGATTCTACGCCAGGGCCTCGTCCAGCAATTCGATCCAATGGCGCACCGGCGTCGCGCTGGCCGCCTGCAGGTGCATGAGGCAGCCGATGTTGGCGCTCGCGATCGCTTGCGGCGCGCCTTCTTCGAGCGCGGCGAGCTTACGCGCGCGCAGCTCGTTGGCGATTTGCGGCTGCAGCAACGAGTAGGTGCCGGCGGACCCGCAGCAAAGGTGCGCGTCGCGCACCGGGACGAGCTCATAGCCGACGCGCGCAAGCAAGGCCTCGACCTTGCCGCGCAGCTGCTGCCCGTGCTGCAGCGTGCAGGGCGAATGGAAGGCGACGCGGCCGCGCTTTTCTCCCCGGGGCAGGTCTTCCGGGCGCAGCACTTCGCAGAGATCCCGCGTCAGCTCGGAAATGCGCTCGGCCTTGCCGCGGTAGTTCTGGTCGGTGGCGAGGATGTGCGCGTAGTCCTTGACCGTGACGCCGCATCCGCTCGCGGTCATCACCACTGCCTCGATCCCGCGACCGGCCAACAACGGCCACCACGCGTCGATCAGCGCGCGCATGTCGTCGCGGCCGGCTTCCTGGTCGTTGAGATGGAAGCGAATGCCGCCGCAGCAGCCGGCGCCGGGCACCTCGAGCAGCGAGATGCCCATGCGATCAAGCACGCGCGCCGCCGCCGCGTTGATCGAAGGCGCGAGCGCGCGCTGCACGCAGCCGCGCAACGCAATCACCTTGCGCGCGTGGCGCGCGGCGGGCCACGCGCCGCTGGGACGCGTACGCGGCGCCATCCCGACGAGCTGCCCCACGCGCAGGGCGGCGCGGAAGAGCGCGGTGCGCGGCAGGCCGAAGGCGAGCACGCCCCGGCGCAGCCGATCCCACGGCGAGCGCCGCGTGCGCGCTTCCACTACGGCGCGGCCGATGTCGACCAGGCGGCCATAGCGCACCCCCGAGGGGCAGGTGGTCTCGCACGCGCGGCACGTGAGGCAGCGATCGAGATGGAGCCGCGTCTTCGCGCTTACCGCGGCGCCTTCCAGCGCGCGCTTGATGAGATAGATGCGGCCGCGCGGGCTGTCGAGATCGTCGCCCAGCACCTGATAGGTCGGGCAGGTCGCCGTGCAGAACCCGCAGTGCACGCATTTGCGCAGGATGGCGTCGGCCTCCCGTCCCTCTGGCGTGTCGCGGATGAAGTCGGCGAGCTGGGTTTGCACCGGCGGCTATACTTTTCGCATGAAGGTGCTGACCTGGCTGGTGGTGCTCGGCGCGCTCGGCGGTCTGGGATACCTGCTATGGGCCTGGCGCCAGCGCTGGCTCGAGCACCAGCGCGCTTCGGAGGAACGCGTTGCCGCGTTCATCGCCCAGGCCAGGCCGCCCACCGCGCCCGCGCAGGCCGCCGCGCCCCCGCCCGATCCGTCGCTACCGCAGCAAAAGCTGCTGCTCGACGCGGCGACCAAAGCCGGCGAAGCCGGCGAGCCCGCGCTCGCGATCCAGCTGTATGCGCGCCTGCTGGCCCGCTTCCCGCAAAGCCCCTTCGCTGCGCAGGCACGCAGCGGCGTCGAGGCACAGAAGCAAAAGCTCGCCAAGGCCTAGAGCTCCGGGTACATCCTGCCGCGTCCGAAGATCCCGGCCGGGTCGAACACCGCCTTGAGGCTGCGGTGCAGGCGCTCGAGCACCGGCTCGAGCGGCGAGAAGCAGCCCACGTCCTTGTCGGCGGCGCGGAAGAGCGTCGCATGGCCCTTGAGCCGGCGCGCGGCTGCGCGCATCGCGGCCGGGCTCTCCGACGATCGAACCCAGCGCAGCGCGCCGCCCCACTCGATCAATTGCGCGCCTTGCAGCTCGAGCGGCCCCGCGGTCGAGGGCAGCGCAAGCCGCCACAGCGGTTGCGCGCCGGAAAAGAACGGCGCGGTCTGCTCACGCAGCGACTGCCAGAACGGCTCGTCGACCCTTGCGCCGCCGATCTTGGCCGCAGCGGCGCGCACGCCCGCGGCGGAGCCCGAGAGCCGCACCGTGAGCGCGCCGTCGTGCCACGCGGTCGCGCTGACCGGCAGCGGCTCGCCCGCCCAGCGGTTCATGAGCTCGAGCGCGCGCTCCTGGTGCGCTTCGAGCCGCAACGTGGCCTCGACCTGTGGCTTCGGCGCGAGCTTGAGCGACACTTCGGCGATCACGCCCAGCGTGCCGAGCGAGCCCGCGACGAGGCGCGACACGTCGTAGCCGGCGACGTTCTTCATCACCTGGCCGCCGAAGCTGAGGATCTCGCCGCGCCCGTCGATCAGCTTCACCCCGAGCACGAAATCGCGCAGCGCGCCGGCGGCCGCGCGGCGCGGGCCCGATAGGCCGGCGGCGACGCAGCCGCCGACCGTGGCCTGCGAACCGAAGTGCGGCGGCTCGAACGGCAGGCATTGGCCGTTGGCCTCGAGAATGCTTTCCAGGTGGGAAAGCGGCGTGCCGCAGCGCGCGGTCACCACCAGCTCGGTCGGCTCATAGCCGGCGACGCCGGCGTAGCCGCGCGTGTCGAGGATCTCGCCGTGCAACGCGTTGCCGTAGAAGTCCTTGGTGCCGCCGCCGCGCAGCCGCAGCCCGCGGCCGCTGGCCGCGGCCTCGCGGATGGTTTCGGCGAGCGCTTCGATCAAAAGCGCGGCAGCTCGGGGTGCCGCAGCCGGCCGCCGTGCACGCGCATGCGGCCGTATTCCGCGCAGCGCGCGAGCGTCGGCACCGCCTTGCCGGGGTTGAGCAGGCCCTGCGGGTCGAAGGCGCGCTTCACCGCGCGGAACAGCTCGAGCTCCGCCGGCCGGAACTGCACGCACATCTGGTTGATCTTCTCGACGCCGACGCCGTGCTCGCCGGTGATGGTGCCGCCCACCTCCACGCATTTCTCCAGCACCTCCGCGGCGAAGAGCTCGGTGCGATGCAGCTGGTCCGCGTCGTTCGCGTCGAACAGGATCAGCGGATGCAGGTTGCCGTCGCCGGCGTGGAACACGTTCGGGCAGCGCAGGCGGTACTTTCGCTCCAGCGCCGCAATGAAGGTCAGCACTTCGCCCAGGCGCTTGCGCGGGATGGTGCCGTCCATGCAGTAGTAGTCGGGCGAGATGCGGCCGACCGCAGGAAACGCGGCCTTGCGGCCCGACCAGAAGCGCAGCCGCTCGGCCTCGTCGCGCGACACGGTCATGCGCGTCGCGCCGGCACGCTCGAGCACCGCGTTCATGCGCGCGATCTCGTCCTCGACCTCCTCGGCGGTGCCGTCGGACTCGCACAGCAGGATCGCCGCCGCCTCCAGGTCGTAGCCCGCCTGGACGAACTGCTCGACCGCATGGGTCGCCGGCCGGTCCATCATTTCCAGCCCCGCCGGCACGATGCCGGCGGCGATCACGTCCGCGACGGCCGCGCCGGCCTTCTCCACGTCGTCGAACGACGCCATAACGACACGCGCGCACTGCGGCTTGGGCAGGAGCTTCAGCGTCACTTCGGTGACCACGAACAACATTCCCTCGGAGCCCACCGCGAGCGCGAGCAGGTCGTAGCCGGGCGCGTCGGGCGCCTCCCCGCCGAGCTCGATCGGCTCGCCGTCGATCGTGAAGCCGCGCACGCCCAGCACGTTGTGCAGGGTGAGGCCGTACTTCAGGCAGTGCACGCCGCCGGAGTTCTCCGACACGTTGCCGCCGATGGTGCACGCGATCTGGCTCGAAGGATCGGGCGCGTAGTACAGGCCGTGCGGCGCGGCGAGCTCGGACACCACGGCGTTGCGCACGCCCGGCTGCACGACGGCGATGCGCGCGAGCGGATCGATGCGCAGCACGCGCATGAACTTGGCCATCGAGAGCAGCACGCCTTCGCCGGAAGGCAGCGCGCCGCCGGAGAGCCCGGTACCCGCGCCGCGCGGCACTACGGGAATTTTCAATGAACTACAAACCCTGAGAATCTGGCGAACCTGCTCCTCCGTCTCGGGCAGGGCGACCACCATCGGCAGCTGCCGATAGGCGGTCAGGCCGTCGCATTCGTAGGGCCGGGTGTCTTCTTCCTCGTGGAGCACCGCGCGCTGCGGCAGGAACGCGCGCAGCGCCTTTACGACAGGTAGGGATGCGCCCACTTCAGGCCTTCCGACGTGTCACCCCGCGGATTGTATTCGCATCCCACCCAGCCCGAGTACCCGAGCGCGTCGAGATGGCGCAGCAGAAAATCGAAGTTGATCTCGCCCGTGCCCGGCTCGTGGCGCCCGGGCACGTCGGCGAGCTGGATGTGGCCGATGCGCGCGAGCAGGCGCTCGACGCTCCGCGCGAGGTCGCCCTCCATGATCTGCATGTGGAAGAAGTCGAACTGCAGGAAGGCGTTGCCCTCGCCCGCGGCGTTGAGCACCTCGATCGCCTGCGCCGAGCGCGAGAGAAAGAACCCCGGCACGGTGCGCGTGTTGATCGGCTCGAGCGTGAGCGACAGGCCGGCGGCGCCGAGCTTGCGCGCGGCGTAGCGCACGTTGTCGACCAGGAGCGCGAGGTGCTCGGGCGCGGCCGGCGCGAGGCCGGCGAGGCAGTTGAGGCGCGGGCAGCCCACCGCCTTGGCGTAGTCGATCGCGCGCTCCACGCCCTCGCGAAACTCGCGCTCGCGTCCGGGCAGGCAGGCGATACCGCGGTCGCCCGCGGCGAAATCTCCCGCCGGCAGGTTGTGCAGCACCACCTGCACGCCGGCATCGCGCGCCCAGCGTGCGAGCTCATCAGCGCGCCACTGGTAGGGGAACTGGTACTCCACGTAGCGGAAACCGGCGCGCGCCGCGGCGGCGAAGCGCTGCGCAAACTCGAGCTGCGGAAAAAGCATGGACAGGTTGGCCGCCAGCTTCGGCATGGCGCCAGCATAACCCGCGCACAAGTGCTATCCTTTTTCGGCTGCAAACCCATCATACGAACAGGAGATAAGAATGGGTGCCCTCTTCCAGTCCCTCGGTCGCACCATCGCCGCCGGCGTCGTCCTCCTCGTGATTTTCATCATCCTGGCCGGCCTCGGCACCGGCTCCTGGGTGCGCACCGGCGATCACGCCTGGTGGGCTTTCTTCATGCGCTGGCTGCACGTGCTCTCCGGCGTGATGTGGATCGGCCTGCTCTGGTATTTCAACTTCGTGCAGACCCCGTCGATGCCGAAGATCCCGGACGAGCAGAAGCCCGCGGTGTCGAAAGTGATCGCGCCCACGGCGCTCTTCTGGTTCCGCTGGGGTGCGATGGCGACCATCGTCACCGGCCTGCTCCTCGCCTGGATGAACGGCTACATCGGCGCCGCGCTTTCCCTGCAGAAGGGCTACCACGCGATCGGCCTGGGTATGTGGCTGGGCGCGATCATGTGGTTCAACGTCTGGTTCATCATCTGGCCGAACCAGAAGAAGGCGCTCGGCATCGTCACGGTGAGCCCGGAAGAGAAGGCGGCCGCGGCGCGGATGGCGGGCATGACCTCGCGCTTCAACACCATGCTGTCGATCCCGATGCTCTACTGCATGGTGGCGCAGCAGAACGGCGGGCTCTAGCGTGAAATGAAAAAAGGCAGGGCGCCTGCCCTGCCTTGTCGTGCTGCCGAGCGGGCGTTACTTCTTCTCGCTCTTCGTCGGTTCGCTTTTCTTCGCTTCGCTCTTCTTCGCGGGCGGCTTCAGGCAGCCGCTCATGAACTTCTTCCGGTCGTCGCCCTTCAGCTTCTTGTCGTCGGCCTGCGTATTGCACGCCTTCATTCGCTCCTGCTGCTTCTTCTGCGCCTCGGTCGGCTCCTTCTTCGCCGATTTTTCCGCCGCTGGCTTCTCGGCCTTCTTCTCCTGCGCAATGGTGTTGACGCTCGCCGCGGCGAACAACGCGGCTACGATTACGGACAGCAGCTTTCTCATATCTCCTCCTGCGGGTTAGGACGTACCCGGGTGGGTAACGCACCAGCGGACCATCGGTTGACCCCGGAACGTACCTGTCATCACGCTGACAGGCTCGACTGCTCGCTACCGCGCCTTGCTGGCGAGCTCGACGCCGCCCAGCTTGGCGCCCGCCTTGATGCCGCGCTGCGCAAACCACCCCTGCGTCATCTCGAGCGCGTAGAGCGCCGGCCGGGTCGCGCAATGCGACTGCTCGCTATGAGGCTGCATGTCCGCAATGTTGATGATCTCGCCCTTCTCGTCGAGGAAGGCGACGGACAGCGGGATGTAGGTGTTCTTCATCCACATGCAGTGGATCGCCGGCGCGTCGAAGATGAAAAGCATGCCGGAATTCGCCGCGAGCGACTTGCGGTGCATGAGCCCGCGCCCGCGCGTCTCGTAGTCGGCGGCGACCTCGGCGCGGATCAGATGCATGCCAGCCGACAACTGGACCACGGGGAGCGGCTGCTGCGCCAGCGCCGGCGCTGCAGCCAACAAGACGACAACGAGGAATCGCATAAATGAAAAAGGCAGGACATTGTCCTGCCTTTTCCGTCGTTCGACAGCGGGTTACTTCTTCTCGTCTTTCTTGGCGTCTTTCGATTTCGCCGTCTTGGCCTTCTCGGTCTTGGCCTTGTCGGTCTTGGCCTTCTCGCTCTTGGCTTTCTTCTCGGCCTTCTCGTCCTTCGTCTGCGCGCCGACCGGCGACGCCACGAAGGCAGTGGTGCTAACCGCAAACAGCGCGGCGACGATCACGGACAGCAGCTTGTTCATTTCCTTCTCCTGTTAGTGTTCAAACGTAGGGCCGAGGCAACCACCTCTGGTACCCGGAGGTGATAACGCGCCAGCGGCAGAACCGGTTGACCTAACCGTATCCCTGGGGGGCTGCGTACGGCTCGCGCATTTTAGACAAAAGCCGAAGAATGCTTTTCCCGCCTCTCAAGCCATTGTATTAACTAATGAAATAGCCGACACTTGGCGTTCGAACCGGGCGCGCGAAAACGACCGTGACGCGCCGCGCGCGCTCTTATAATTCCGCCCCCTATGGCCTACCAACACATCAAGATTCCCTCCGGCGGCGAGAAGATCACGGTCGGCAAGGATTTTTCGCTCTCGGTTCCGAACAACCCGATCATTCCCTACATCGAAGGCGACGGCACCGGCGTGGACATCACGCCGGTGATGCTGAAAGTCGTCGACGCCGCGGTGAAGAAAGCCTACGGCGGCAAGAAGAAGATCGTCTGGATGGAGATGTTCGCCGGCGAGAAGTCCTGCAGGATCTACGGCGAGAACGTCTGGCTGCCCGACGAGACGCTCGAGGCGGCCAAGGAGTTCGTGGTCTCGATCAAGGGGCCGCTCACCACGCCGGTCGGCGGCGGGATCCGCTCCATCAACGTGGCGCTGCGCCAGGAACTGGACCTCTACGTCTGCCTGCGGCCGGTGCGCTGGTTCCAGGGCGTGCCTTCGCCGCTCAAGAACCCCCAGGACGTAGACATGGTGATCTTCCGCGAGAACTCGGAGGACATCTATGCCGGCATCGAGTGGCCGGCCAACTCGCCGGAAGCGAAGAAGGTCATCGACTTCCTGATGAAGGAAATGAAGGTCAAGAAGATCCGCTTCCCCGAGTCTTCCGCGATCGGCATCAAGCCGGTGTCGGTCGAGGGCTCCGAACGGCTGATCCGCCGCGCCTACAAGTACGCGGTCGACAA
>DASRIR010000072.1:0-15204 GCA_035649875.1 Burkholderiales bacterium
CCCTTGTTGATGTAGCCGTAGGCGAGGTTGGTGCGCTCGCCGCCGTGCTTCTCGTAAATGGACTTGCAGTAAGCGAGGTGGTCGTTCTGCACTTCGCTCATCATCTTCGGCGAGTGGTTGTAGAGCCGCGCGTTGTTGCCGCCGAGGATCGCGGTCTTCACCGGGCCGTCGGCCGGGCCCATGGGCGCGAGGCCGTACTTCTTCTGGATGTCCTCCGGGATCTCCAGGCGGCGCAGCGCCTCGATTTGCCATTGCGGCGAGCCGGTCCATAGCGAGTCGGTGCCCCAGACCACGTGGTCGGCGCCGAGGCCCTTGATCATGTACCCCAGCATGTACGCGGCGACGCGCGGCTCGGCCATGTTGCTGTGGGCGAAGATCTGGCCGAGGTCGGCGTAGACGTTCTTCACGCCGTACTGCGCCGGGATATCGGCGAGGTCGGTGACCCAGTCGACGCGGCCCTGGCGCTGCAGCTGGTCCCACGCCGCGGCGGCGGTGCCGCCCGGGCCGGCGACCCAGCGGTAGCCGGAGTGGTAGATCACGAAGTTGAGCTGCGGCCAGTCCTTCGCCGCCTGGCCCACGTCGTTCACGTTGCAGTAGCCGACGAGGTGCGGGAACTGCCGCTCGACCGATGGCGGGAACAGTCCCTTGTGGATGCAGACGTTCTTGAGGCTGGGCTTCTCCTGGCTCCACTTCACTAGGCGCTCGTAGAACGGATACATGACCTTCTCGTCGTCGAGCCGGAACGGCCACTTGGAGAGGTGCTTGTTGGTGTTGTCGCCGATCGTGTAGCCCTTCCAGGAGTCGGGCTTGAGCTTGGCGTTCTCCTCCTCGACCTTCTGCAGCCAGCCGTCGTGGCCGGGCGTGAAGATCGCGTGCGAGTACATGCGGCGCGAGCCGGACTCCTTGTTCAGCTTCTCGCGCGCGTCAAACTTCATCTGGTTGGTGAGGAACGAGAACTTCTCGTCCACCGAGTAGGAGCCGCTGATGCAGGCCACCTTGGTGTCGCTGTCGAGGAAGATCTCCTTCACGTAGTTCGGGAACATCAGGTCGTCGATGGTCTGCGGCTTGTCCTTGAGCGCGGGGTTCCATCCCGCCTTGCCCACTGCCTCGCGCTGCGCGACGAAGGTGCGGATCGGCGTGCCCTCGCGCAGGAAGTGCGTATGCATGTCCATCACGAACTGGTTCTTGAGCGAATCGGCGCGCGCCTGCGCGACGTCCAGGTTGGAAGGCTCGCCTTTCTCGACCCGGTAGATCGGCTCGCCGCCCTTCGCGTGCACTTCGTTCATCGCTGCGAACGCCGCGGCCATGCCGCCCGCGGTCTTGAAGAACTTGCGCCGTGTCATGCCGTGCTTTTTCGCCAGGCTCGCGCCCATCTCCTTGATGCACGCTTCGAACTCTTTCTGCTGGGCGCTCTGCGGCGAGGGCATGTACTCGTCGCTCGATACGAACTGCACGGGAATCGGCGACGGGAACAGCGTCTCGGCGCCGGAAAGCTTCTCCAGTTCCTCGGGGGTCAGCATGGTGGGGGATTCCTCCTCTGTGGAACGGGCATCGTATTCCTGCATCCCGAATAGGTAAACTCCGCGATGCACAAAAGGATGGAAGCTCGCGGGATCGGAGGCGTGTTATGAAACGGTGGCTAACAGCAGTTGTTCTGGCGCTATTCCCCGCGATCGCGCTGCCCCAAGGCTTTCCTGAACGTCCGGTCAGGATCATCGTTCCGCTGACGCCCGGCGGCTCGCCCGACACCATCGCGCGCACTGTCGCCGCGGGGCTGCAGGGCGTCTGGACGCAGCCCGTGGTGGTGGAGAACCGGCCGGGCGGCAGCCAGAATATCGGCGCCGACCTGGTGGCGAAAAGCGCGCCCGACGGCCACACCTGGCTGCTCGCGCCCGACAACGTCTTCTCCGTCAACCCGCACCTCGGCAAGCCGCCGTTCGACCCGCTCACCGACTTCGTCCCGGTCACGCTGCTCGCGCGCATCCAGTTCCTGCTGGTGGTGCATCCCTCGCTGCCGGTGAACTCGGTGCAGGAGCTCGTCGCCTACGCGAAGTCGCGTCCGGGAGAGCTCAACCACGGCTCTTCGGGCAACGGCAGCCCGCAGCACCTCGGCGCCGCGATGCTGCAGCTCATGACCGGTACGAAGATGAATCACGTGCCCTACAAAGGCGCCGCACCGGCGGTGGCGGACCTCCTGCCGGGGCGCATCCAGGTCTGGATCGGCGCCGCGAACACGCTTTTGCCTCACATCAAGGAAGGCAAGCTCAAGCTCCTCGCGAGCAGCGCGCCGGCGCGCTTCCCGAATCTCGGCGATACGCCGACCATCGGCGAGAGCGTTCCCGGCTATGCGCTCGATCCGTGGCTCGGGCTTTTCGTGCCGGCCAAGACGCCGGGGGAGGTGGTGAGCCGCATTCACGGGGAAGTCGTGAAGATCGTCAATGCGCCGGACCTCAAGGCAAAGCTCGCCGCGCAGGGCATCATGATCGAGACCAACTCGCCGGCCGAGTTCGCGCGCGCGATTCGCGAGGACAACGCGCGCTGGGGCAAGGTCATCAAGGAAGCGGGGATCAAGGGTGAATGAAAGCCCGGTAGCGGTTTCCCAGCAACAGGAAATCTGGGGAAGCGATGCGATCGCCGCCATGCTGCGCGCGCTCGACATCCCGTATCTAGCCCTCAATCCCGGCGCGAGTTATCGCGGCCTGCATGACAGCATCGTCAACTACCTCGGCAACGAGCGCCCGCAGATGCTGCTCTGCCTGCACGAGGAAGCCGCGGTCGCGATCGCCCACGGCTACGCCAAGGCCTCGGGAAAGATGATGGGCGTGGTGCTCCATTCCAACGTCGGCCTGATGCACGGCTCGATGGCGATCTTCAACGCGTGGTGCGACCGCATGCCAATGCTGATCCTCGGCGCCACCGGGCCGTGGGACGCCGCGCGCCGGCGGCCGTGGATCGACTGGATCCACACCGCTTCCGATCAGGGCGCGCTCGTTCGCGATTACACCAAGTGGGACAACCAGCCCGCTTCGGTGCCGGCGGCCTACGAAGCCCTGATGCGCGCGGTGCAGATCGCCGACACCGCGCCGCGCGGCCCGACCTACGTCAACCTCGACGCCGCGTTGCAGGAAGCAAAGATCGGCGCGTTGCCGCACCTTCCGGAGGTCTCTCGCTACAGGGCTCCCGAGGCGGTTCTGCCATCGAAGGAGTCCATCCAATCTGCCGCGCAAATCCTGTCGATTGCCAAATCACCCGCGATGCTTGTCGGGCGAGTGAGCCGCAGCGAGGCCGGCTGGAAAGCGCGCATCGCGCTCGCCGAGAAGCTGCAGGCGCGCGTATTCACCGACATCAAGACGGCTGCGGCATTTCCGACCGACCATCCGCTGCACGCCGCGCCACCCGCGACGTTTCCGGACGGAAAGCTGCTCAAGGACGCGGACGTGGTGCTTGCGCTCGACTGGGTCGATACCGCCGGAACGCTGAAGGCTGCTTGGGGAGATGCGCCCATCGGCGCCAAAGTGATCCGCGTTTCGGTCGACCAGCATATCCATCGCGGCTGGAGCATGGATTACCAGGGGCTGCCGCCCGGAGATGTCTATCTGATGTGCGAGCCCGATGTCGCGGTTCCGCTGTTGATCGAGCAGGTGAAAAGCAGGCCGGCAGCGGTTTCGCCGAAGCAGGAGTTCCCGGCCGGCAAGGACGACGTTGTCTCGATCCGCACGCTCGCCAAGGCCTTCAACGAGCTGACCGAGGGCATGGAGGTCTCGGTTTCCAAGCTGCCGCTCGGCTGGAACGGTGCCTATCGCCACTTCAGGCATCCGCTCGACTATCTCGGCGCCGACGGCGGCGGCGGCGTCGGGGCGGGACCCGGCTGCACCGTGGGAGCGGCGCTCGCGCTCCGCGGCACGAACCGGATGGTGGTCGGCATCATGGGAGATGGCGACTACCTGATGGGCGTCACGGCGCTCTGGACCGCGACGCACTACAAGCTGCCGTGCCTGATCCTGGTCGCGAACAACCGCTCCTTCTACAACGACGAGCTGCACCAGGAGCGCGTCGCCCGCGAGCGCGGGCGCCCGGTGGAGAACAAGTGGATCGGGCAGCGCATCGACGAGCCCGACATCGACCTTGCCGCGATGGCGCGAGCGCAGGGAGCCATCGGGATCGGTCCGGTAAAGGACATCGGCCAACTCAAGTCCTGCATCGCGGAGGCCATCAAGCACGTCAAAGGCGGTGCGGTCTGCGTCGTCGACGTGCGCGTGATGCCCGGCTATGACGCGCCGATGGCCAGCGCCGCCACGCCTTCGAGGCGCTGACTGACAGGTCCGCTCGCGTACCGCGAGTTTCGCTCGCTCTGGACAGGCTCGCTGCTCTCCTGGTGGAGCCAGTGGATCCAGCACGCGGCGCTCGGCTGGGTAGTGTACGAGATCACAGGCTCGGGCGCGCTGCTCGGCGCGGTGATGGGCGTGCGCGCGATCCCGATGGTGCTGCTCACGCCGGTCTCGGGAATGGCGGCCGATCGCTACGACCGCCGGCGCCTGATGCAGGCGAGCCAGGGACTCGCCGCCGCGGTGTCGCTCGCGTTCGGCGCCGCGCTCGCGCTCGATATCGTCGGCATCTGGATGCTGTTCGCGTTCACCATGCTGATGGGCGCGTCGAACGTGATGGACCGCCCCGCGCGCTTCACCACCGCGTTCGAGCTCGTGCCGCGGGAGCTCGCGATGAAGGCGGTGGCGCTGAACACGATCGGGTTCTCGCTGGCGCGGGTTCTCGGTCCTGCGGTCGCGGGTTACCTCATCGCCGCCTTCGGCGGCGCGGGCACGTTCTTTCTTCAGGGGGTCCTCTATGCGGCGGCCGGCGCGATGGTGCTCGCCGTGGCATTCCCCGCGCGCAAGCCGGCGCACGCGGAGCGGCCCTCCGCTTTCCGCGACATGGCCGAGGGGGTGCGCTTCGCGCTGACCGATCCGCGCACACGCGTCCTGCTCATGGTGGGCATGCTGCCGTTTTTCCTGCTCATCCCTGTGTTCGGCACGCTCTATCCGATCTACGCCAAGGACGAGTTCGCGGCCGGACCCACGGGCCTCGGGCTGCTCCTCACCGCGGTCGGCGTCGGCGGCACGCTCGGCGGCTTCATCGCCAACGCTCTGGGGCGCGCGGAGCGCCAGGGCGCGATTCAGGCCGCGTGGGTCGTGGTGATGGCCGCGTCGATCGTCGGCGTTGCACTCAGCCCTTCACTCGCGGTCGCGATCGTCTTCAGCATCGTCGGCGGCGCGGCGGAGATGGCGCACGCCTCGAGCAACATGGCGATGCTGCAGATCGGCGCCCCCGAAGCAATGCGCGGGCGCATCTCGGCCCTGCTGATGCTCAACCCGGCATTCATCTCGATGGGCGCTTTCATCGCCGGGCCCCTTTCCGACGCGGTCGGCGTGCGTCATGCCTCGATCATGCTGGCGGGCGCTGCGGTCACCGCCATCACCGTCCTTTACCTCTTGTCACCCGTCTTGAGGGAGCTGCGCCACAAATGAAGAAAGCCAAAATCTCCGCCAGTCGCGCGCTGATCGACGACCTCGTCGCCGGCAGCCGCATCCTTGCCGAGCACGGCGTGCTCGACGCCTACGGCCACCTCAGCGCGCGCAGCGACCGCAAGCCCGAGCGCTTCATCATGTCGCGCTCGCTCGCGCCGGCGCTCGTCACCGCCGCGGACCTGATGGAGCTCGACGCCGATAGCGAGCCCTTGCCGAGCGACAAGCGCAAGGGCTTCCTCGAGCGCTACATCCACGGCGAGATCTACCGCGCGCGGCCCGAGGTGATGGCCGTGGTGCATAGCCACTCGCCGTCCGTGATTCCCTTCGGCGTGACGCGCACGAAGCTCAAGCCGATCTACCACATGGGCTCGTTCCTCTGGTCCGGCGCGCCGGTATTCGATATCCGTGCAGTACGAAAAGATAACGATTTACTGATCCGCGATCGGCCACTTGGCCAGGCGCTGGCTGGAACCCTCGGGAAGTGCAACTGCGTTCTGATGCGCGGCCACGGCATGACCGTGATCGGCGACAGCGTGCCCGAAGCGATATTCCGCGCGATCTACACCGAGATGAACGCGCGCCTCCAGCTCCAGGCGGCGCAACTGGAAGGTCCGATCGAATTCCTGAGCGAGGAGGAGGGAAGGCGCTCGACGAGCGCTAATCGCGGGACTCTCGAGCGACCTTGGGAGCTGTGGAAGAGGCAGGCGCTCGGCCGCAAGTAACGGCCCACGGGCCTGACCATCCCGAAAGCGAAGGGTATGATGCCTTCGCGTGGAGCCTGGGGACCCGTACACCAGACGGATTGCCGCGATCGCTTTTGCGGACGTCGCGGGCTGGTCCCGCCTTATCGAGCAGAACGATGTGGCGGCGCTGACCGCTTGGAAGGCGGTACGCAGTGAGCTGATCGAGCCGAAGATCCAGGAGAACAGTGGACGTCTTCTGGAGATCGCCGGGGACGCAGTGCTGGTCGAGTTTCCGAGCGCCTTGGCTGCGGTCAAGTGGGCGCTCGAACTGCAAAAAGGGCTGGGGGACCGAAACGCACGCGCCGCGCGCGCCCCCGGACTCACGATGCGCGTCGGCGTCAACGTCGAGGACGTCATCGTCGATGGCGACAAGCTGGTCGGCAGCGGGGTCAACATCGCGGCCCGGATTCAGCAGCTTGCCGAGCCCGGGGAGATCCTCGTCACCAAGGCGGTCCACGACCACGTGCACGACAAGATGGCGGTCTCGCTCGAGGATCTGGGCGAACGGCAGGTCAAGAACATCAGCCGGACCCTCCAGCTCTATCGCGTACGGGAAAACCCCGCACGCAGTACCGAAACGTATGCGGAAGCTGTTGGCGCTTCCACCGGGGCCTTGCTGACCGTCGAGCGTCCAGCGCTGGCTGCGGATGCCGCGGGTGGCCGTGCCGCAACGATTCCCTCGCTCGAGCAGATCGTGGAGAAGCTACCGCTACCGTTCAAGCCTTTCGGTAAGCGGACGGCGACGCAGGATGCGGTGGTGCTCGAATTCCGCAACGCCCGGGAGGCAGCCGAGAGCGCATTCGCCATCCGCAACGGCCTGGCCGCAGCAGGAGGCGCGGCGGGCGGGTCTCCGGCGATGCGCATGGGCATAGAGACCTCGCAGCGCACCAACGGGCGGAACGGTCACGGCGCGGCGAAATTGAGTGCGCTCGCCGGACCCCAGGAAATCCTGGTTTCGGCGGAGATCCGCGACCAGCTGATCGACGGGCTCGACGTCTCGCTCGAGGATCTCGGCGAGCAGCAGCTCAGCGGATCGAAGCGAAAGGTGCGGGCATTCCGCGTTTCGCCTCCCGGCTCGCGCGCCGGTTCCCCGGGCGGCACGGAGCCCCCAGGTGGCCGCGGAGGCGCGGACCGGCCGTCGATCGCGGTGCTGCCGTTCCGGAACCTTTCGGGCGATGCTGCGAACGACTACCTCGGCGACATGATCGCCGAAGACGTGATCAGCGCGCTTTCGCGCCTGGCCGACTTGATCGTGATCTCCAGGCTGTCGACCACCGCGTTCCGCCGACGGCCGTACGAACCTGGCAGCGTGGCCGAGACGCTCTCGGTTCGCTACGTGCTGTCCGGCAGCCTGTATACCTCCGGCTCGCGGCTGCGGATCAGCGCGGATCTCAGCGATGCGGCCACGGGGCACGTGGTGTGGGCGGAGCGCTTCGAGACCTCGCTCACCGGAATCTTCGATTTGCAGGACCAGCTCTCGAAGGCCATCTCGCAGCGATTGCTGCCCTACGTGCGCCAGCTGGAGCTGCAGCGCGCACGGTCGGCACACCCCGAGACCCTCAGCGCGTATGAACGCACGCTGCGCGGGATCGATCATTTCCATCGCAGCTCGCAGAGAGACCAGGACATGGCGCGCTCGCTGCTCGAGTCTGCCATTGAGGCCGACCCGTCTTACGTTACGCCGCATGCATGGCTTGCCCACTGGTACGTGCGCAAGGTCGGCCAAGGCTGGTCGGACAAGCCGGAGCGCGACGCGATCGAGGCCACTCGTTACTCCCAGGCGGCGCTCGAAAGGGACGCAACGAATCCGCATGCGCTCACCGTGTCCGGCCTCGTCAAGGGCTACCTCTACAAGGACCTGGAGAGCGCGATCGAGCTGCATGATCGCGCGCTCACGATCAACCCGAGCGCCGCCTCCGCGTGGCTTTGGAGCACTTCCGCCTTCGCCTGGAAAGGCGATGGCAACGAAGCGGTGCGGCGCTCGCATCGCGCTATCGAGCTTTCGCCGCTCGATCCGCAGATGTACATGTTTACCTCGATCGCCGGCACGGCCTGCGCTGTGGCTGGACAATACGATAAAGCGGTCGAGCTCTGCAGGAGCTCGCTGCGTCTGAACCGGATGTTCGCGTCGACCCATCGGACTCTCACACTGTCGCTGTCATTGGCCGGGCGCGAACAGGAGGCACGCGAAGCGGCCACGGAGCTTCTCAAGCTGGAGCCCAGCCTCACCACGTCCGGCTTCCTGAGGCGCTATCCCGGCAGCGAGAGCGCACACGCCAACGTCTTCGCCCAGGCGCTTTCTGCGGCGGGCATACCGCCGTGACTTGAGGGCGCCTGGTAGTACGAATACTCTACGAGCACGCAGATCCAGGGGGACCGGTCATGAGATTACCGTTTGCCAGCGAGGGCACTGAAGGCACCGAAGGAACCGAAGGCACCGAGGGCACGGAAGGGACGGAAGGGACCGAAGGCACTTCGGGGATCGCGGCGTATGCTGGCGACAGAACGAGCACCGTGCTCGCCAACGGGCTGCTCACTACGCATGGCGAGCTCACCCGTGGTTACTCGGGCGACATCTCCAATCCCAATCTCACGATCGCCCCGCCGCTCGATCCGAACGTGGCGCTGGGACGCTGGTCGCGCCGCGTGCGCGCTCAGCTTTATACCTTCGAACTGGTCAGCGGCCTTAGCTTGAACCCGGCGACCGCGACCCTCAGCGGCAACAGCGGGTGGTCGGTGAAGGTTCCAGCACCGGACTACGAAACCACTGCGGCGAAGCTGAAAGCGGCGCTGCAGAAGGTCTTCGACATGGCGGCGCTGCGCGCCGACCGGCTGAACGAGATCCTGACCCAGCTTTCCGTGCCGTACTCGTATTTCGCCATGCTGCTTAACCTGCAGCCCGGCCGGCACCGTTTCACCTACGAGCTGATGTCGGCGGCGCTGATCCTTTCCGGCATCGCGGTGATGCAATTCAAGCACCACTACCGGGTGCGCCGCCCCGCGGACCACTCGCCCCTCGTCCAGCCGGTGATCCTGACGCCGAGCCACGGGGCTTATCCGGCCGGCCATTCCTCTCAGGCCAATGTGCTGGTCACCGTGCTCAACGACATGGTCGGTACGAAGCTCGGCGGAGATCTGGCGACTCAACTCCAGGCGCTTGCCGACCGGATTTCGGAGAATCGCGTCGTCGCGGGCGTGCACTACGAGGAGGACATGAGCGCGGGCGCCGCACTGGGCAAGAAGCTCGGCGCCTACTTCATCCAGGAAGCGAAGATCTCCGCAACCGCGACGCCCAAGAGCGCTCTGGAGTGGCTATGGAAGAACGCCGCCGCTGAGTGGTCCTAGGGCGCGGTCTACTGCGGCAGCTTCTTCATGGTCTTGGTGAAATCGGTCTTACCCGACGGCACGAGATCGTCGATCACCTGCTTCTGCTTGATTGGCACGCGCGCGTCAACCGCTTGACGCCGGTTGACCTCTAGCACCTTGGTTTTTGCGTTGCGCCTGAGCTCCTTGGCGATCTTGTCGGCGCTCAGGTCGCGCGGCGCGCCGCTCGCATGCTTCTGCGCGTACTCGAACATCAAGGCGATCAGGCCGGCCACGTGAGGTGCTGCGGCGCTTGTGCCGTTCATCCGGCTCGGCCTCGCGCTTAGAGCGCTTGCGGATAGCACGCCTCGGCCGCGGGCGTCTTCCTCCGCTGGCGCGTAGACCTCGGGTTTTTCGCGCTCGACGTTGCCCCTCGCAGCGCGAGTCGGCCCGGACGCCGAATAGCGGCAGATCTCCTGCGTCGCCGTGTTGAACGCGCCGACGCTGATCGTGAGACGGCCCGTCGCCCAGCCCGCGATGGTGTGGGCGGGATGCGCGTCACTGGGATGGAAGCGCGACTGCCGGCGTTCAGCGTTGCGCGAACTTCCGGCGTCGTCGCGCCAGATCCAGGCGTGCACGTCGGCTTTCGGGCCGGAGGCGTGCTTGAGGTCGATGAACCACATTCCCGAGGGCGCCGGCGCGTTGATCGCGCTGTCAGTCTCGAGGTAGTCGCCCTCTGCCTCGATGTCCTCGCCGTTCAGCGTAACGACGATCCGGTTGGAGTGGTTGCCGGTGGCGCTGGGCAGGTGCTCGATGTAGCCGATGGTCTTATTGTCGCTGGTCCTCTTGATCTCCGTGCTCGCCTGCCCGAGCTGGACCCAGCCCGCCGGATCGATCCCGCCGCTCGGCGGTCTCAGCCGGACGTGTAGGGTGCTCTTGTCGTCATGCCAGAGCTCCACGTCGTTCGCGGTAGGGTCCACCGGATTGACAATCCAGCGCAGCGATTTCGTGCCATTGCGCGGCACCGTTGTCCTCGCATGGCAGCGCGCTTCGAAGCCATTGCCCGCGGCCAGGACGATCGCGCGGTTCGGCTCCTCCAGCAGCTGATCGAGCGCTCGCTCGAGCTCCGCGGTGCCGTCGTGCGGCCCGTCGTAGCCGCCGTAGCTGATGTTGACCACCGCGGGCTTGTTCTTCGCCCTCGCGCGCTCGAAGACATAGGTCGCGCCATCCATGATGTAGCGCCACAGCGCGGTCGCGCCGGCTTCGATGGCTTCGGTCGGCAGCTGCACGAAAATGATGTCCGCCCCGGGGGCGACGCCTTCCATGCCCATCAGGGACTGCCCTGCGCCCGCCGCGATATCCATCACGTGCGTGCCGTGCGTGGCCCTCTCGCGGATCTTGTAGCCCAGCTGGGCATAGACGGAGTCTTCGCGCACCAGATCGCCGTTCCGATTGGCCGGCGCGTTGAGTCTGGCGTTGATTGCAGTCCGATCCAGTTCCAGGCCATAGAAATCCGCCGGCACCGTCCAGCCTGCCGCCGTGTCGCCGGTTCCGCCCTGATCCCAAAGATGCAGGATCCTCGATTCGATCGCCGCGCCGGGCGCCCTGCGCTTGAAAAAATCGCAATGGGCAAGCGCGCAACCGTCGTCGATGATGCCGATGATCGCGCCTTCTCCGGTCAGGACCTTGTTCTTGTACTTACGATCGGCGGGCAAGCCGATATCGACGAGCGACGCGCGCTTGCGGCTGGGCTGTCCCGGCGCCCCGAGGCATACACGGGTGATGCCATGCGCTCGCAGTTCCCTCAGCGCCTTGACGAGGCTCTCGACCGAGCCCATGAAGATGTCCGGGTCCAGCGGCAGGCGGGCGGTGACGTGCGTGAGCTTCGTATTGCGTTCCAACTCGGCGCGGTAAGCCTCCGGGATTCGATAACGCTCGTAGAGCGGGACCGCGAGTTTGCGCTTGTCTCCCTTGCCGAGCTGGAGCAAGACCGGCAGCCACTGCTTGCGTTGCCTTGCTTCGGCGCCGCGCTCGCCCGCAGGCACCCGGATACCCGTGCGTTGCGCCAACTGTTCGAAATCCTTGTTGTGGATCAGCCAGCCGGCCAGGCGCAATGCAGGGTCGCCCAGAGCGGTCAGCTCTGGAAAACGATCGTCACGCAGCGGCTCGAGCCCGTCTGACGTTCCGTTATGGTCCGGCACGATCGGACCTCCTTTCGGTGAAATGACTCTAGCGCACGGTGCCGCGTGCGGCAACGCGCCAGGTCGTTTCGACCTTGCCGTCGCGCACGCCGTAGAGCTCGTCGACCATGTTGCTGACCACGCAGCAGTGGTTGGGCACGACGTGGATGACTTCGCCGATCTCGGGCTTCTTCCTGCACTTCGAAAGATCGATCACGCCGTGCTCTTCCGAAAGATGCGGGATGACCGCATCCGGGTACTCCATGACGTGACCGTACCCGGTGACGGTGTACTGGTCGGAGGTGAGAACCTTGGTGCCGCAGTCGAAGACCGCGCGCTCCGCGGTCGGCCGGCTCACTACCGTCGCCCGCACGCGCATGGCGCAGTCGTCCCAAGTGGCTGCCTTCGCAGCGACAGTCATGACGTCGCAGAAGATGTAGGTTCCCGCGCGGTGCTCGGTCAGCATCGGGTAGTCCTGCACGGTGAAGGTCGCCGGCGTGCCGCCGCCGGAAACGACGGGCACGGGGATGCCCGCCTGCTTGAATAGCCTCAGTGTCTGCTCAAAAAAAATCAAAGATCCAGGCGCGCTCAGCTTGGGGTTGGTCAGGCTCGCGCCGGGCGGGCGCAGCGGGAAAGTCATGATGCCCTCGAACCGCATGCCCGGCAGCTTCATCGCGGTACGCGCCAGGTCGAGCGCCGCCTGGGGCGTTTGCACGCCGTTGCGGCCCATGCCGGTGTCGCATTCGACCAGGAAAGGCACGTCGCCGCCGTGGCGCACGGCGGCCTCGGACAGGCCGCGGGCTACGGTCTCGTTGTCGAGCACTACCGCCAGCCGCTTCAGCCGCTTCGACAGCGCCATCAGGCGGTCGGTCTTCTGCCGGCCCAGGATGTTGAAGGTGAGCAGCACATCCTCGGTCACGCCCGCATCGGTGAAGACCTCGACCTCGCCGAGCTTCTGGCAGGTGATGCCGATTGCGCCGGCCTGCATCTGCAGCTTGCCGAGCGCCGGGATCTTGTGGGTCTTGATATGCGGCCGGTTGGCGATGCCGTGCTTCGACAAGTGTTGCTGCACGCGCTCGATGTTGTCCTCCATGATGCGCAGGTCGATGGTGACGGCCGGAGTTTCGAGTGTCATAGCCCGCATTTCATACCCACTTTGGAACCAGCAGTTTGGGAAGCGCCAGGACGGTCCACGGCGCGAGCGCGCACAGGACGATGACGACGAGGAGCGGAATCATCATCAGGTGCAGCAGTTTCTGGATTTTCATCATCGGCACGCCGGCGACCGCGCAGGAGGTCATCGCCACCATGCCGAGCGGCGGCGTGAGCAGGCCGAAGGACTGGGTCATCACCACGATCACACCGAGGTGCACCGGGTGGATGCCGACCGCGACCGCCAGCGGGTGGATGATCGGCACGAAGATCAGGATCGCGGGCAGCGCGTCCATGAAGGTTCCCAGCAGCACGTTGACGATCACGATCAGCACCATGATCATCAGCGGGTCCTTGGTAAAGGCGGTGATGAAATCGGTGACGATCTGCGGCACCTGGTAGTAGGCGAGCAGCCACCCGAAGATGGTGGCGCCACCGAGGCAGAACATCACCTGCGAGAACTGGATGGTGGTCTCGCCGAACAGCTTCGGCAGCTGGGCGAATCGCAGGGTTTTCATCACAAATAAAGTCACGAAAAGCGAATAGACGGCGGCGATCGACGCCGACTCGGTCGGCGTGAACACGCCGCCCACCATGCCGACGACAATGATCACCGGCACGCCGAGCGGCCAGCCGGCGGTCTTGACCCCATTCCACACCGCGCGCATGCCGAGGAACTTCGGGTGCTCGCGCGGAAAGTTGTATTTCAGGGCGAAGAAATGCGACTGCACCATCAGCGACAGGCCCATCAGGATGCCCGGCAGGATGCCGCCGATCAGCAGCGCCCCGATCGACACGCCAGCGGTGGCGCCGTAGATCACCATTAGGATCGATGGCGGGATCACTGCACCCATGGTCGCGGTGCACGCGGTGAGGCACACCGAGAACTTCTCGTCGTAGCCGCGGCGCTTCATCGCCGGGTGGAAGATCGAGCCGATTGCCGCGGCGTCGGCGGTGCTGCTACCGGAAATTCCCGACAGGAACATGCCGACCACCACGTTCACGTGCGCCAGCCCGCCGCGCAGGTGGCCGACCAGCGCCATCGCGAGCTTCACCAGCCGCTCCGAAATCTGGCCCTCGGTCATGACGTTGCCGGCGAGGAAGAAGAAAGGCAGCGCGAGCAGGGTGAACGCGTTTATGCCAGTAAACATCTGCTGCACCGCCACCATCAGCGGCAGGTCGGCCACCCAGATCACGATCAGCGAGCACAGCACCAGCGCGAACGAGATTGGCACGCCCAGGATCAGCAGCAGCGTGAGCGACAGCAGCAGGATCGTGAGCGGGTGGCTCATGCGACGTCAACCGCGCTGCTGCGGCGCTCAGGCGCCCGCCCGGTCCAGATCTGATGGCAGTCGCGCGCGATGTCGATGAGGATGACCAGCGTCATGAGCACGCCGCTGAGCGGAATGATGATGGTGGGAACCAGCAGCGTGATGCCGAGCGCCGGAGACAGGCGCGCGACGCTCATCTGGGAAAACTGCCAGCCGGTGACGGCGATCACAACGGTCACCAGGAGGACGCACAGGTCCACCAGCAGCCGCTGCGCGCCAGCCGCCCGGCCGGTGAGGAGCTCCGAAAAGATATCGAACGAGAAGTGGATGTGCCGCCAGGTGCACACGGCGGTGCCCAGGAACACGCACCAGATGAAGGCGAACAGCGATAGCTCCTCGCCCCACAGGAAAGACACGGCGAACAGGTAGCGCAGCACGACCTGGATGAATACCCCGATCGTGATGAACGCCAGCAGCCCGGCGAGCGCCGGCTCGAGCACGCGCTCGAGCCGGGCGAAAAAGCGCTCCACTACTGCGCGTGCTTGCGGACGATCTGCAGCAGATCGGTCGCCTTGAGCTCCTTCGCCACCTCGTCCTGGATCGGCGCGATCAGGGCGATGAACTTGGCCTTGTCGGGCGAGGTCAGGACCGCGCCTTTCGACTTGAGGCCGTTCGCTGCCGCGGCCACCAGCTCGGCGTCGCGCTTGCGCTCGTGGACCGCTGCTTCCGCCGCTGCGTCGAGCACGATCTTCTGCAGGTCGGCCGGCATCGAAGCGAGCTTCTTCTCGTTGATATAGAGCGCGGACAGGTTGCGCTGGTGCTCCGACTGCGTGATGAACTTGGCCGCCTCGTAGTGCTTGTTCGACTCGATCACCGCCAGGCCGTTCTCGGCCGCGTCCAGCACGCCCGACTGCAGCGCCTGGTACACCTCGCCGAAGTTCATCGGCGTCGGGATGGCGCCGAACGCCCGCCACACCTTGACCTCGATCGGGTTGTTCTGCACGCGGATCTTCACGCCCTTGAGGTCGTCCGG